>JBNJDY010000037.1:0-14886 GCA_051745305.1 Thermoplasmatota archaeon | reverse complement strand
ACTAGAGATCATCGAAAAGGAGAAGATTTCAAATCCCAAATCTATGGATAGGGTAGCGAGAAAAGTCTTTCCCGAATTACCGACCGGTAAGCAGGAATCCATAGAGTTGTTCGATAATTTAGTTCGAACCGGGGACTGGAGCATCTTTTGGTTGGTCACGCTTTGGATAAAACGGAAGGAGTTGTACGACTTAGATTTCATGGAATTTTACGAGAATTGGTTGTACGATCACATCGACGACTGGGGAAAATGTGACGTGTACTGTTATCGAGTACTGAATCCCATGGTTGAAAAGTATCCACAACTTTTTGAAAATGTTATGAAATGGACCGAATCTTCGAAAATTTACGTAAGAAGGGCGGCACCGGTTAGTTTACTGATTTCAACTAGAAGTTTCAAAGTCGATCAAAGTTCAGACAGAGTTTTCAAGGTCGTTGAAAAGTTGAAACATGATGAAGAAGTACACGTACAGAAAGGGGTCGGATGGTTACTGAAATACGCTTACTTGAGTTATCCGGAACAGGTTTACGAATATTTGAAAAATAATGTAGATGATCTACCGCGGGTCATCTTCCGGTACGCTTTAGAGAAGATGCCAGAAGAGGTTAGAAACGAGTTGATGGGTCTTTGAATTGACTCCTAAATACAGCACAGCGGAATACTTTAATAGATTAATTCATTGACTTTTTTTAAAATCGAATTAAACTACTTTAGAGGGAAAAAGGATTTCTGTGATATTAGTGTTGGTCTTATTGTTAGGTAGTGTATTTTTAAATGGTTTATCCATCGGCGAACAAGATTCAGGATTCAATGTAATTTTGGAACATGACGAACATGATGGTTCTGTTTTTGCGGTAACCTCTGGGGGCGGAGTAGTTAACTCCGGTGGAACCGATAATACGGTCATAGCTTACGATGATGGAATTCTATGGAGTCATGATGAAAGGCCGTAAATCAGATGATACGGAAACGGAAGAAACTACCGAGAAAGATTCTGAAGAAGATCCAAAAAATACTAAAAAAGGCTAGCTCCGATAATTAAGAAATCGATAAATATGCGGATACTCAAAAACCTTTTTTTGATATTTATGATGAGTTAGAAAATCAACGATGTGAGCTATTTAGTTGTGGACTTTAATCATCTTGATAATATACAACGAGCTGAGAGATGAAATCTTGGATATCTTCAAGGTCATGATCTATGATCGAGTTCAATTCTTCAAGTTCGATCTTATGATATTGATAGATCATGAGATTCCGGAACTGTGTCATCTCCATCAGACTTTTTGATAGATCTTCATCGATGATCCCTTCTTCTTGAAGGACCTCGAAGTATTCAGCGTAAGTATCCGGTCTTCTGAACTCTTCCAGGGCGATGATCCTACTGGCTATATCTATCACAGCTTCTACTATCTTCCGTAATAGATTT
Organism: Thermoplasmatota archaeon; assembly: GCA_051745305.1. GTDB lineage: Archaea > Thermoplasmatota > Thermoplasmata > Halarchaeoplasmatales > Halarchaeoplasmataceae > Saliniplasma. The sequence goes on along the minus strand of JBNJDY010000037.1, from coordinate 13,457 downwards.
TCTTTAGCCTCTTGGACTATATCTGTATCTTCACGTGCATCATGGATTTGAAGTAGGAGTTGATTCCATCCTTGAATCGAATCTATCCTGCTCTCTATCTTTTCATCCATCTTCGATCACCTTCTTCTTTCTTTCTGTCCAATGTTCCTCTAGATGAGCCTTTATATCATGATATCTCCTGTCTATATCAACTTCAATATCGGCCCTTTTTTTAGGATCGCTCTGATAAAGGACTTGTCCTTTCTGGATGACCCTGAATTGGAATCGTGAATCAGCGTTGTTCAGGGCGGTAACATCTATCTGCCTAGCTACGTCTAATCCCTGTTGTATCCTTCTGCTCACTTCGAGTAATTTTTGTATAGAATAATCTTTGAAATAAACAGCTATATCTATATCGCTATCTGGATGCTGTTCTTCTTCGGCGAAGGACCCGTGAAGATAAGCGACGATTATATCATAATCTCTACATACATTCTGAATCACTGGTTCGATCTTATCTACCAGATCTCCCTTTATCATCATGATGATATTTAATCCGCCATTATTAAAACATTCGGTGAGTTGATGGGTCGAGATATATGGGCTAACAGACCATTTTTAGGCTTTGAAGGAGTTTTTGGATTTTGGAGGAAGGACAAGGGAATTCTTAACCACCTAGGAATAATACTTTGAGATCGCTGAAGATTATGATGTGATAAGATGAGACAGGATTTTGATAGGGATTATATAGAACACGAGTTGACAAAGATAGGTAACGTCTCACACCCTATTGATTTCTACATGCTAGGAGGCGGTGGAGTTCTTGGTAGATATCCTTTTCTAATTTTCCAGGCATTGATGATAGCATCCTTTATTTCACGGAACTTTACTTCGTCGACATGACCGAACTTGATGGTTTGGTCTTCTACGTTGATCATCTCGATTTCTAGTCTGTATTTTTTGAGACCTTTGTTGACTACATTTATATCATATATCTCGGAAAATTCGATATCGTATTTATGGAAAGGAGTGTAATTGTAATGAAAACCATCCTCATATATGATTATCTCACGGAACTTGGAAATTAGGTATGTACCAGCGGATGATATGATCGCTAAGGCCATTACTAACACAGATATAGGGATACTGTAAAATACGTGTGCTTCACCACGGGCGAGGTTAGAAAAAGCTATGACCGCACCGATACCAGTTGCTATAAAAGCTATTCCTTGCCATAGACTAGACTTTTCGAACGAGATCCTCCTTATGATCCTCTTCTCGTTCATGGTAAGGGAGTATAGGTGAATTTGGGTAAATGGTTTTTGGTAGGGATCGGTGATGTAGAGTATAATTTGACAGTGATCATCTTGATAATATACAACGGTGAATATACGAAATATTAAGAATTAGTAAACAATTAGCAAAATGTTATATATAACAATTGATTATTACTTTACATATGATATCCACCACCGAACTTAGGATATTCAAAAATTTGAAAAATAAAAGCTCTTTGTCTGAAATATCTGAAAGATCTGGACTAGATATCTCAACCGTTTCTAAGTACATTTCTAGATCTATTGAAAAGGGAAATGGTTTGTTCGTCAAAGAAAGAGAAGGCAAGAAGGTGTATGTGAAAAGAGCGGATACCTCGCATTCATCGATCTTACAGACGATCATTAATGAGTATCCGGGTTGGAATTTCGAAGAATTGTTTTCACATTCTGGCTTGAAAATCGTTGGAGTTTTATTTCAACCCAAGAAGATCAAAGATATAGTTTTTTTAACCGGTCTGTCTAGACAATACATAAGAAGTCGGTTAAAGAAATTTTTGAACGTGGGTATCGTAAAAAGAGACGGGAGTAAATACGTCTTGAATGGTGATCTAAGAGCAGTTTCTGATTTCGGAAAAAGTTATTGTGTTTATATCAACGAAATGAAAACAAAAGGATGGGCAGAAGACAGCAATATCTTATGGCAGATGGGTCTCGAATTTCTCTTTAAAACCTCCAAGGATATCGATGTTGAGGAAGTAAAGAGAACCGCTGTAAGCAGGTTCTTTGAATATGGTCTCCCGATAATTACAGACAAGAATTACTACTTCGTGACACACAGAGAGCTAGATGTGAGAGAGGTCATTCTACATACTATATTGGTAGATAAGAACAGCGTTACATACAATACGTATGCTTGCTTGCTGTATCAAAAAGAGACGCCAGAAGAGATGATGGAGTTGGTCGAGATATATGGGCTAACAGACCATTTTCAGGCTTTGAAGGAGTTTTTGGATTCCGGGAAACGGACAAAGGAGTTCTTACCCACCTGGGAGGAATACTTTGAGATCGCTGAAGATTATGATGTGATAAGATGAGACAGGATTTTGATAGGGATTATATTGAACACGAGTTGACAAGGATAGGTAACGTCTCACACCCTATTGATTTCTACATGCTAGGAGGCGGTGCCATGAGTATTAGAGGATTGAAGGCTGCCACTAAAGATGTGGATGGTGTGCTCAAGAATTCTCAAGAGATTAGAATGTTAAAGAAAATTTTGATTGATTCGGGATATTTTCAAGTGGAGGCTAGAGGTGCTTATGATAAGATGAAAACTAGGTTAGTTCTACAAAATGATGACGGATTTAGGTTCGATTTATTTTTAAAAAAGATAGCAAACGGATTGCTACTTTCTAAAGGGATGATGTCTAGAGCTAAATTGGTTTTTAGTTCTGGAAATTTGAATGTGCACGTGATGTCAGCTGAAGATATATTCATTTTAAAAAGCATAACTTCTCGAATTAGGGATAGGGAAGATATGAGAGAACTATATACTCATGGGTTGAATTTTGATGTGATAAAGGATGAGATCATAAAGCAGAGTGACAATTCCACTAGAAAGGCCTGGCTTTCATATTTTTTCGTGGGTTTGAATGAATTTGTTGAAAGATATGGTTTTGAAGTGCCTTATTATTCTGAATTCGAAGAACTGGCTTCTGAGGAAGTTTTGAAATATAGGATTTTTACACTTCTAGATTCGGGTAATCTAAAGGTAAAGGAACTTGTTGCAGAGATCAGTGAAGATAAAGAATGGATTAGAAGTGTCTTACAAAAGATGGAAAAAGAAGGTGAGATCCGGATTATAGATAATGAGTTGGTCTGTAAAATTGAATAAAATCGACTAATTAAAATAACTTTGAACCACGGTTGTAGTCTAAAAGGACGATGAGATGTTCGATCATTAATATTTCACTTATTCTCCTCTAGAGCAAAGAAACTGCAGGGGTGTCGGATATCGAAACTTCTGATGTAGACCGATCAAGAGTTGCGTTCTGCAGGTGTAGTACTCGCATATTTTGAGGAGTGGTATCTATTGAAAGAACATCTAGAGGGATACAACGAGTACAAAGAAAAAGTTCCCTTCTTATTCCCGATCCCTCACCATAAGAAGATACCACAACCCATCTTAGACGTGTTCATGATATTCGTTTTATCATTTGTTTTACATGTGATCTATGTGGAGATCATCCGTTGGGTTTTCTTCTGATATAGTAATATATGGATAGATATGTTAGAATATCTAATATCGGGGTTCCGATATTCCATTGAAAGTTTCTATTAAAAAAACTTAAAATACTTATTCAGTGATGTACATTTTGGAAGGTGAATATCATGAGCAGTAAGGAATATTTTGGGAGGATCGCTGGGGAATGGGACCAGATGAGACAGGGATTTTTTTCTGAGGAGGTCAGGGAAAGAGCATATGAGATGGCCCAGGTGGAAAAGGGTAGACTCGCTGCCGATATAGGTGCTGGAACGGGGTTCATAACCGAGGGGCTCGTGGACAGGGGAGTCAGGGTGATAGCCGTGGATCAGTCCGAGGAGATGTTGGCGGAGATGAAAAGAAAATTCAGTAGATCCCACGACATCGATTATCGAATCGGAGATGCGGAAAGTTTACCATTATTGGATGGTGAAGTAGATTACGTTTTTGCGAACATGTTCCTTCATCATATCGAGGAACCTGAGGGTGTGATAAAGGAGATGGTGAGGATATTGAAACCCGGTGGCAAACTAATCATAACGGACCTTGACGAGCACGAGCACGAATTTTTGAGGACTGAACAAAATGATAGATGGATGGGATTCGATAGAGATGATGTTAAGAAATGGCTCCTTTCAGCCGGTCTCAAAAACGTTCTCGTAGATTGTGTGGGGACCGAATGCTGCTCAAGTTCAAGCTGCGGCTGCCAGGACGCTAAGATCAGCATCTTCGCAGCCGTGGGTGAGACTGTCCTTTGATGTTTTAACCACAGGTCGTAGGGAAAGACCGATCCTTCGACCCCCTTCTTTGAATATTGTGATCCGATGATTACGGACAAAAATTCCCTTCACAAGCATTGGAGTACCCTATGGCCTCTGCTGTATAGTCGAGCTTATTTTTAAAAAGTTCATCATGATGTGTATAATTTTGTTTTTATTACCAACACAATGGATGATATTAGTGTTTTATCGCCATCGTGATGGAAACATATAAAAGAGACTATGCTCATGATGTCCATCATGTTCGAAGATGTGCTACTCAAGCAAAACATCCATTGGGCTGGTGAAGAATATCCGTACGGTATAGAAAGGAAGATAAAATCAGATGTTGAAAAGTTTTTAAGTACGAAATACATCCAGATCATCACCGGACCTAGAAGAGCTGGAAAGACGTATCTGTTATATCAGATGATGGACACTTTACTCGAATCCATAGAACCTAGGAATATAATGTATGCCAATTTAGATGCTCCATCATATACTCCTTTAAACGAAGGAAAAGATGGACTAGCCGATGTGTATGAAGATTTTCTAAAATTGAAGAATCCAGATGGTAGAAAATACCTGTTCCTAGATGAGATACAGAGTATAGATGAATGGGAAAAATGGGTAAAATCAGTTTATGATTCTCAAGAAGATGTGAAGTTTTTTTTGACCGGTTCCAATGCGTCACTCCTGACATCCGAACTTTCCAGATTACTTTCGGGCAGGGATGTCCATTTCATAGTTTTCCCTTTCGACTTTCAAGAATTTTTGAAAGCAAAGGGTATGGTTTTAGATGATGTTGAAGATATCTATCAGAGTTACTATCCAAAGAGAGGTGCCTTGAGACACCATCTTATGGATCTACTTGAAAATGGCAGCTTCCCAGAAACTGTTTTCTTAGATGAGGAGTTAAAAGATACTATTCTCGAACGATACTATGAAACGATGATTTACAGAGATGTGGTCCCTAGGGTTCGCAATCCTGATGAGATCGAAGAGCTTGCATATTATCTAGCCACTAACATATCGGACCAGATCACTTATAATTCGATATCTAAATCGCTGGATTTGAGTCCGACCAGTGTTAAAAGATATCTTGATCTTTTCGAAAAAGCATATCTTTTCTTTACGGTAAATAAATTTTCTTTCTCTGTAAAAAAACAGGTTAAGAGTCCTAAAAAAGTGTACTGTATCGACCCGGGTATCAGGAATGTATCCGGTTTTAAATTCTCTAAGGATGCAGGAAGGATAGCTGAGAATCTGGTTTTCTTAGATCTAAAAAGGAGAGGTAAGGATGTTTATTATTGGAAGGGAAAACACGAAGTGGATTTCGTGGTGAGAGAGAAGAACGAGGTCGAACTTTTGATACAGAGCTCATGGGATGTTGGTGACGAAAAAACAAGACAGAGAGAGGTAGATGGTCTGATAGAAGGGTTAGAAGAGTTTGGATTGGATGAGGGTGTGATAACTACTGAAAATCATCACTCTGAGGAAGAGATCTCCGGAAAGAAGATACGTTTCGTACCTCTTTGGACATGGCTTCTAAGAAAGAGTTGACAGAACGAGTTTAGATGGGTTTAAAACCTCATATAGGGTAGTTGATTTGTTCAGACTATTGTTGGTAAAGTTTGTCAATATGATGGCAGTGATATTTGTAATGTATGAAATTGTGTCAGATGTTGTATCAACGTGAATCTATATGAGTTGAAGAGGGTAATCGTAGACTTGAATGAGAGAACAATCGAAAGAGAAATCTGTGACTGGACCTATACTTACTCATGAGTAAGTTACTCTAGAGTAAGCTCCGATATATCTTCTAAAGTGAACACTAGATCCTTTTTCGGGGCTTTTTTAGTTACCAGCCCGAAGTACTTTTCTTCCAGGTCGAATCTAGATGCTTTCTGTCTTAGGTCTTCGGTTATCTGGGTGACTTCCTTCCTCGTCAGATCGCTCCATTTCACCTCGAAGAACATACCTTTATCGTCTTTCAAGGCCACGAGGTCTATCTCTTCCCCTTTATGCCACCATCTACCGATCTTTGAGAACTCGAAAGGAAGTCGCCCCTTCCTGTTCAACTCCCCTAAAAATTCTTTCGCTACAACTTCGTATTTTTTACCAAGATACCGGTTGAAGTCTTTCTTGATCCTGTTAGTTATATTTTCTCCCTTCTCGATGAGGTGTTTTGAAGGGTAAATGAATTCGAACCAAAAATGAAACAGATTATCGTCTATAACGTATATCCCTTTTTTTCCCAGGACGGGTTCTTCCTTTTTTATATACCCCATGTCCTCCAGAACGTGTAGATATTTACCCAAAGAGTTCGGATCTACTTTGGATTTCGTCGAGATGTTTCCGAACGTCGTGGCTCCATCGGTGATAGCCTTAAGGATCGAGAAGTATCTAGAAACCTCCCTTATCTCCTCCTTAAGCAGATATTTTGGCTCATCGTAGTATCTGCCCCCTTTCGAGAAGAGCATCCTGTTCAGATTATCCCAGAAATCATCGTCAGGTCGGTAATCCCTCCAGTACTGTGGAACTCCACCGAACACGGAATAGACTTTGAAGGCCTCCTCTATCTCTATCGGATGGAAATTTATGAGAGCAGAGAAGTCCATGGGTTCGAGTTTCCATGCACCAGTCCTTCTACCGTATATCGGCGACTTGCCGCTCAATATTCCTTCCATGAAAGACATGAGAGAACCGCACAAGATCAGTTTTATATCTGTGTTTTTTAGATCAGTATCCCACTTTTTTTGTAGAATACTCATGAATGGCTTGTAGTTTTTGGCTATGTATTGAACCTCATCTATTATCACCAGTAGTTTCTTCTTCTTTGCCTTTTCATTAAGATATGTGAAGAAAGCTTTCCATGAACTCAGTGGGTTATCCTTGAGAACTTCGTCCTGAAATTCTTCCGCCATGACCTTGGAAAAATCTTCAAGGACCGTTTCGCTCTCCTCAGCCAAGAGGTATAAAGATTTTTTTTGAAAACCTTCAGTCAAAAGAAACGTCTTTCCCACTCTTCTCCTTCCATAAAGGACTAGAAGTTCAGCCTGATCTGATCTGTATCGGTTTTTCAGGTAATTGAGTTCATTTTTCCTATTGACGAATTTCTTACTCATGAGTAAGTTACTCTAGAGTAAGTAAATTATTTAAATGTTGTTGATGGTTTGATTTATAGAGTTTTCCAAATATCAACTGTATCAAACACAAAGACAGAAAACGTAGGGTGAGAGTTTCTTTTCGTGGTCTTCTATTGATGGTATCCTGCAGGATCTGATCAGGTGCTGTTTTTCTATTATGTAGGTTATGTAACGCCTACATAGAAAAGAGGAGTTAATTGTGTAGCGACTACAGTGGTTGTTTACTTGTTAGTTGATATGTTTGGTTTTTATACTGATCAGGATTGTTGGTAGGATTTTTTATATTAAAGGGGGTCAGAATGATAATTTTTGTACTTTTGAATAATAACTCTACTAAAATTTAGAATGATTTAGTAATAGTTGAGTTATTGTTAAAAATATTTAAATAATACTTGAATCATTTCTAAAAATAGGGCGATAAATATGGAAGGTGGCTCAGTAGACGGGGTCGAAGAAGAGTATTTCGACAGAGAACTGTTAGACAAGTTAAAAAAATGGATCGATAGGAAGGAGATCATCGCAGTCAAGGGACCCAGGCAATCGGGAAAAACTACTCTTCTGAAGATGGCTATGGAGTGGATTATCAACGATAAAGGGATCGATGAAGAGTATGTGGTCTTCAAGACCATGGAGGATCCTGAATTCAAAGATGAGTTCGAAGGGGAACCTCGTGAGACCGTTGAAAGCTACTTGATAGACGACGAAAAACATTACTTCTTCTTAGATGAATTCAACTATGTGGAGGAGGGCGGTAAAAAGCTGAAGTATCTTTATGATGTATTAGAAAACGTAAAATTCATCGTTACAGGTTCATCCTCTTTAGAGCTTACCGGGAAGACATCTAAATATCTAGTCGGCAGGATGTTCTCTTCCCACCTGTATCCCTTCTCATTTTGGGAGTTCCTCAATGTCAGGGATAAAAGATTGGCACGGCTATATTCTAAAAAGAATAAAGAGTTATGGGGGTTCTTAAGAGAAGGGAGCAGTTTGGATGTTGGAGGGGATGTTTTTGTATCAGAGTTCAGCGCCCCTTTCGAAGAATATCTCCGTTACGGAGCGTATCCCGAAGTCATCAAGACCGATGATGAAGAGATGAAAAAGACTGTTCTCAAGAACCTCTTCGACACCTACATAGCTAGGGATATAATCGCACTGCTGCAGATACAGGAATCTTCCAAGATGAGAGAGATCGTAAAGCTACTTAGCAGTCAATTGGGCGGGATAGTGAACTACAACAACCTGTCGGATTCATGCGGTCTTTACTTCAAAAAGATCAAAGATTTTTTGAGGATATTAGAGGAAACCTACGTTATCGATATGGTGAAACCCTATCATAAGAATCTGAAGACTGAATTGAGGAAAAATCCCAAGACCTACTTCGTAGATCTGGGGTTGAGGAACTACTCACTCGGTAACTTTTTACCGCTGGAGAGTAGGACGGACGTGGGTGAGATGGTCGAGAACTTCGTGTTGACGCAGTTCAGGCACCAAGAGGCTGAGGAGATCCATTATTGGAGGACTCAAGGGAAGGCAGAAGTCGACTTCATCTACAAGAACGGGCAGGATATAGTACCGGTGGAAGTAAAGTACAAGAGTTTTGACAAACCGAAGATATCCAGAGGATACAGGAGCTATATATCCACGTATGAGCCCGAAAGGGCACTGGTTGCTACCAAGGACTTCTGGGGGGAGGAGATCATCGGTGGGACCGAAGTAAGATTCGTGCCGGTATGTTATTTTTGATAGTCTTTGAGATCGAATTATTACTTTGATGTGGGTCTGTCAACTTGTTCTAGCTCTCTATGTATCAAACACAAAGACAGAAAACGTAGAGTGGTATGAGTTCGATCTTCGTGCCTTCGACGAATCGTCCTTCGTCAGAAGGTACGGCTTGAATCCGGTCTCTTCTGCGGCTTTTACTAAGTTTTGTAAGTCGTCTTCATCGGTGCTTTTACCGTATATGACTTCCAGTAAAATACCTGTTTCTGGAAGAACGATGTCCACTTCAGTTTATATTGTTAAGAAATAAAAGGGTTTTAGTCAAGGGGGGGTCTGGTGCTTCGTGGAACGAGTTACTTTATGATCTTGTGAATATCGTATTCGATGAACTCTGATATGAATTCGATCTTATCTTCAACTTCTTCCCTTTCAAGAGCAGTTTGATTTGGATATCTAGGGAAGTTGTATTTCATCAGGATTCGGTTTACTTTTCTGCACTTCTCATTTCCGATCACATCTCTAAATACTTACCGAACACACCACCAACATTGTGTGTTTTAAATTTGTTACCAGTTTCTTTTGTTAAGGCCGCTTTAAGAGCTAATTCTAAAGCATGTATTATGTGGAAAACGAAACGGCGTTCTACACAACTAGCTCGCCGAACTATGGCTCGCTATACTGTTGAACATCGCCGGTTCTAAGAGTTCAGATTTTAAGTTAGACTTTGCAGCATCTAAATATTGGTAACTTAATCTATAAAATTCCTGTACCTCTTCATTTTCTTCCATATTTCTGGATGCTCATCCAGTTCACCGTATATAACTATTCCACTATCTTTTATCTCTTCCATCAGAGTTGTCTGTTTTTTGAATTGATCGAAGTTTTTGAATTCCGGTTTGATCTGATGTTCGATCTCCATATTGACATCGGAGATGATGTTTATTATCGATTCGCGGTCATCCCATTTTTCCTTTAAAAATAGGATATCGATATCACTTTTCCAAGTGGCCTTCCCTTCAGCTGTGGATCCGTAAAGGATCGTGAAAGGAGGCTTTTTAAGGTTTTCGAACAGCGTTTTTAGCTCGCTTTTGAACTGCTTCTGGGGCACCTGTTCAAGAAGCAGATGTTCTAATATGAATTTCTGGTGTGTATTGAACTCTATTATGGATTCTGTATCGGGGTTTATCGAGAAGAAATAAGTGTATCTGTTGAGAGAGTATACAGATTCCCTACCATCCTCAGTGGTGATGAGTTTTTTTGAGATGATCTCGGAGTTCGTAAGCTGTTTAAGGTGTTTGAGAGTGCCGGACTTGCTTATTCCCAGGGAATTGGTTAACTCTGTTAATGTTTTTTTATCAGATGTCAAGAGTTCGATTATTTTTCTTTGTTTTTTCGGAAGCTGTATCATCCTTTTACTAATTTACTTATTAACTAATAAGTTTATTGATTAATATGTTTTAGAGGTAGCAGAGTTTATGTAAGGATAGTAGTGAATCGCTATCTAATCTAAAATAGACTAATCTGTTTTATACAAGAGTGTTCAAAAGTGATTCATATGGTGGAGATCAGGTAGTCAGTTCAGGAGGTTACCTAGTCGTTTCCGAGACAGCTCCGGTCGTATTATTTGGCGATCCTCCTTTTTCATCTGCGCTCAAGGAAGGTGGTGATTTACTAATACTTATTTTCGCAAACTTTTAAGTATTCTATTCGCGATATATTTCAAAGGGTTATATCGATGGATGATAGGTTAAAAACTCGACGGAAGGACAACATACGGGAGGCATTGAAGGCTAGGGAATTCAGTGAGGAGGAAACGCTGAAGATGGGTTTTGACCTGATCAATTTCGCTGTAAAACTCAATAGGAGGACGAAGGTTGAAAAAGATTGAAGAGATATTGAAAACCATTGTGGAATATTTTGTCAGCAATGATATCGAATACGTCTTGGTAGGTGGAATAGCTGTCATCGTCTATGGAAATCCACGGACTACAGTCGACCTAGACCTCGTGGTGAAGATCGATAAGGCTGAGATGAGGGATTTTGCTGCTTATCTTCAAAGGGAAGGATTTTTTTCTGATGTTGATGATATGAAGCAGGCCTTTGAGGATCAGACACATTTTTCTGCAGAGGAAAGGGATTCTCTTTTCAGACTCTATATAAAAGGTGTTTATGATCAGAAGGATAAGGTGACTTTAAAGAACCGTAAAAAAATAGAATTCGAAGGTATCACCATGTATGTAGCATCCCCTGAAGATACTATCGCCAATAAGCTGTATTACGGCAGCGAGCAGGATATAGAAGACGCGGAGGGTATCTACGTTCGACAGGAGGATGAGTTGGACTACGGATACCTTGAAGAGAGATGTGAGGCGTTGGAAGTTATGGATGAGTTGAGGGATATGGAAAAAGAGATAGCGGAATTGATGTAAGGATAGTTGTGAAGAACTATCTAAAATAGACTGATCTGTTTTATACAAGAGTGGGGGTGATAACATGGTGGTTTCGGATTTTTGTAGGTGTGTTACGGAGTGTGTTGCTTAATTGTACAATATGTGGTTGAGTTACAATTTACTGGAGTTTATCGACAACAAAAAGATGCTGATTAGCAGTATCGGTATGGTAAATCCAGGGGTAGCAGATTCATCTTCGGTATCGTCTGTGATTTCTTCCTTCTCATCGACTCCTCCGATAGCATATAATTTTTCACCCTTTGAACCTATATACACTGTTCCATCACTACCTATACCTGGGGATGTATTCACATCAGCACATGCGGATCCTTGCATCGAGATAAATTCGTAGCTTGTTGAAAGTAAGTTATCCTTTTTACTTACTCACGAGTAAGTTCTGATATACATTCCTGGTGAACCTCATCACGATGATGACCTTTCATGTTGGTTGCTTTCATCCCATAGCACTTTCCATCTTCTTCAAGTCGATGCAGGTCAGGTCTTCTCGTGAAAGTTCTTTTTGGAAAGATTTAGCGAAGAGCACGAACTCTTCTTCTCTGTTCTTATTTCTCCATCTTACTTCTTTCTTCTTATCTTTCAGGTCGTGATAGATTGCCTTGGGGTTGACGTTCTCCGACCATTTACACTCGCCGAAGAGTATCTTGTTTTTATCTTCGTTCAGAGCAACTATGTCGATCTCCTGCTCCTTATACCACCATCTGCCGACTTTATCGTAGACAAAATTGTCCCACACGAAGTCTCTACAGATCTCTTCGAAAAGCGGTCCTATGTACTTTGGAAGTTGTTCTATCACCTTTTTAGAAAGCTCTTCAGATCTACCCCTCTCTAGCAACATCTCATTGGGCTTTATGAACTCGAACCAGAATTTGAAAAAATTATCGTTCAATTTGTATATGCCTTTTCGAGACTTTGATCGGTCTTCGGTGACCGGGACCTCTCTTTCCAACAGTTTTAGATCTCTAAGGATCGAAAGGTATCTACCGACCTTACTTCGTTGTATTCCTGTATGGTTCACGATATCGTTGACCTTGGTTTTTCCACCCGCGATTGCCGTGAGGATCGCAAGGTAAAGATGGGGTCTATTTAGTTCGCTTCGAAGAACGAATTCAACATCTTGTAGTAAGAAAGAGTCATACTGGAAGATGTTGTGGATCAGATTGTCTTCGAGTGGTTTGTTCAGATCGGCTTCGATGAAGTAAGGGGGCGTTCCTCCGAACACGGAATAGAATCTGATAGCTTTTTCCAGATCGATGTCGATCTCTTTGTAAAGGTCTGCGAAGGAGATCGGTTTGATGAGCAGTTGTGAAGTCCTCCTGCCGTAAAGCGGACTTTCGTGTCCCATGACATCTTCCATGGTACTCACGGATGAGCCACAGATTATCAGAAAGATACGTGTTCGATGTAAAGAACGGTCCCAGAAGTCCTGAAGTATCGATGGAAAGGTGCTGTTCTGTTCCACGATGTATGGGAACTCATCTATTGCTATAACGTACCTCTCGTTCTGTGTTTTTTTTGTTATGTATTCGAAAAAGCTGTCCCAGTCGGGTAGGGTTGTATGGGATAAAGTGTCGTCTTCGAAGAGGTCGGCTAGGTCTTTTGAGAACCTCTCCAGGGTCATCTTCTCTGATTCCTCCCTAGCTAGGAGTCTAGCCCCCTTTTTATTTTGGATGAACTCGTCTATCAACCGACTCTTACCGATCCTCCTCCTTCCGTAGATTATGGAGAATTCCGCTCTGTTCGACTCGTAGCGAGTGTTCAGCGATCTTAATTCCTTTTCCCTGTCTAGGAATTGTTTAATCATAATTAAGTTAATCTAGATTATACTATTTAGGATTGTCGGT
>JBNJDY010000036.1:0-14951 GCA_051745305.1 Thermoplasmatota archaeon | reverse complement strand
CGCTTCCGGCGGGGATGGGAAAACAACGGCTGCTGCCGATACTGTTATCAAAGCTATTGCTAAAATAGTGATTGTTTTTTTAGATGATAAACCTAACATATTTCCTCCTAAATATATACGACAGATAAAGGTTTAATGCATATAAATGTTATTATCCTTATAATTGTGGGTGTGTGCATTTGTACATATATGAAAAACGTCCCGGATAACTTAAAAAACCTAAAACTTAAAACAACCTTAAACCATAGCTTAAAATATTTTAAAGTTTTGTTCTACGGAGAAACAATAAACTTTATTAATTTTAAAGCTTTATACAACACGATAACATGGACCTAGAAGAGTTCAATAGTCATGCCCGGATTTTAGGGAGAAAATACGTGCCAGGGGTGTTGAAAGAGATTTCCAAAAAAGGTTGGTTACAGGCCAGCGACCTTTCATCATATATTCATATATCTACAGCTACAGCTGTTAATTACTTGAAAGAACTTGAAAGTATAGGTGTTTTGAAAAGAAAGAAAGTGAAGGGGGAAACAGGTGACGTTTGGAAATATGACATAAATAAAGACAATATCGTCTTAGAAACCAATATATCTGATAACGTCAACAAATAATGACCAGGTATTTCATCCCGTATTTTACTAATATATGAGTTGGTTAAAGATAAAAAACATTTAATAAGAGTACAATTCTTTAACCTCTCCATGAGGATAGAATACCCATGCATGGTTATATATCCAGAAGGAGGAAGTAGATAATGGTTCAATTACATGACCAAACGTTAAGAGATGCGCATCAGTCTGTTTTGGCGACTAGATTAAGAACAGAAGACATGGTACCTATATGTGATAAGATGGATAAAGTAGGTTTCCACTCTTTGGAAGTATGGGGTGGAGCCACTTTCGATGCATGTATTAGATACTTAAATGAAGATCCATGGGAAAGATTAAACACTTTAAGCAAACACCTACCAAATACATCTTTACAGATGCTAGAAAGGGCGATGAATATCGTTGCATACAGGAATTTCCCGGATGATGTTGTAAAGAAATTTATAGAATTAGCTTACAAGAACGGGTGTGACAATTTCAGGATCTTTGACGCTTTGAACGATCTGCGAAACATGAAAGTCCCTATCGAAACAGCAAAGAAAGTGGGAGGACACGTACAGGGCTCTTTATGTTACACCATATCACCAGTTCACACTGTAGAACGTTATGTTGAAGATTTCAAAGAGTTAGAAAAGATGGGTTGTGATTCTCTGTGTATAAAAGATATGGCCGGTATGATCTCCCCAACTAGAGCTTATGATATAATTAAAGGATGTAAAGACGCCGGGATTAAGATACCCATCGATCTACACAGCCATAATACGTCTGGTATGACCGGTATGGCTTATATGAAGGCCTGTGAAGCCGGTGTAGATATATTGGATACATCTATTTCCTCTCTAACCGGTGCAACAGGTCAGCCTCCTACGGAATCAGTAACTGCAGCTTTAAAAGGTACAGAATATGATACCGGTTATGATATGGAGTTATTGATGGACATCCGAGAATACTTCAATGAGGTATGGGATAAGTACAGACATCTCCACCGCAGTCAAGCTTTAAGATTAGATCCTTCTGTAACCATGCATCAGATACCCGGTGGAATGCTTTCGAACTTGGTCAGTCAGCTCGAAAAACAGGGTGCTGCTGATAAGTATGACGAAGTATTGAAAGAAGTAGTAAAAGTTAGGAGGGAGTTTGGTTATCCAACTTTAGTAACCCCTACTTCACAAGTAGTAGGAACTCAATCTGTGATGAATGTAAAATTTGGAAGATATGAAAGGATCACTAATCCAACTAAAGAGTACTTCAGAGGCATGTACGGTAGACCTCCTGGTGAGATATCTGAAGAGATGTACGAAAAGATCTTAGGTCCTGATTGGGAAGATGAAGTGATCTATGAAAGACCTGCAAGTCTTTTAGAACCAGAATATAAGAAAAAGAAAGACGAACTAGAAGATATGGGTCTTTTAAGAAAACCTGAAGACGTACTTACATACACGATCTACCCCGATATAGGTTTGAAATTCTTAAAGGGTGAAGTAAAAGCGGAATTCACTTCCGATGAACTCCCTCTTGAAAAACCTGGAGAAGAAAAAGCTGAAGAAAAGGAAGTCGTACCACGTATAGAGTATCCGTATGAAGGGAAAGTTAGAGTCGATGGTAAAGATTACATGGTCAAGATGAGGAATGAAGAAAAAGTCATCATCGACGGAAAAGAATACAACGTCTCTGTTTTGTTCCCCGAGGGACAAAGTCCTTCGAAATCGAAAGATAAAGGTAAATCAAAACAATCTCAACCATCCGGTGAAGAAACACAGATAAACGCACCTATGCTAGGTACTATTATCGATTTGAAAGTAAATACCGGTGACAAAGTTACTGCAGGTGACCCAATAGCAATATTAGAGGCCATGAAGATGGAGAACGATATCCCCGCTCCTAAAGATGGAACCATAAAAACCCTCCATGCGCAGAAGGGGCAAGATGTTAAAGAGGGAGATCAGATCGCAACGTTGGTAAGATAACATGAATACTCTAGAAGTGATCTTGATAGGTTTAGGCGTTGTTTTCATTACTCTGAGTATCCTCACTGCAAGCACGTATTTTTTTGGATATATAATAAACAAATTTTTTGTGAGTGATGATGAAGATGAGAAAGAAAAAGTTGCAGCCATCGTAGCTGCTATTCATTCAAGGGGTGGACATTAAATGTTCGAACTCGGTTTACTTGCACTGACATGGCAAAGTTTAGTTATGATCGGTGTTGGACTATTATTGATTTATTTGGGTATAGCAAAGGAAATGGAACCTCTTTTACTAGGTCCCATCGGTTTTGCAGTCATACTCGCTAATCTTCCTTTAACTGGAATAACATCTGGACCTTCAGCAGATATTGGTGCTGGGTTGATGTACATAGTGTACAAAGAGCTCATCGCTACAGGTATTATTCCCCTTATAATATTCCTAGGTATAGGAACTATGACGGACTTTTCACCCTTATTAGCTAATCCTAAAACATTTTTACTTGGTGCAGCTGCTCAAATTGGTATATTTTTAGCACTTGGACTTGCAATAATACTAGGCTTTGACTTAAGTGCAGCGGCTTCGATAGGTATAATAGGGGGAGCCGACGGTCCAACAGCCATCTACGCTGCCACTAGGCTCGTTGGTGAACGTCCTGAGATAATAGCAGCAGTCACTGTTTCAGCTTATTCCTACATGGCTCTGGTACCAATAATACAACCTCCAATAATAAAGGCGTTAACTACTAAAAAACAGCGTAAGGTCAAGATGGGTAAGATGAGGGAGGTCAGTCAATTAGAAAAGATTGTATTCCCAATAGGAGTCACCATCATCGTTGGACTACTAGTCCCAGATGCTCTTCCGCTTATCGGTATGCTGATGCTCGGTAACCTATTCCAGGTTTCAGGAGTTATGGACCGGTTATCAAATACCGGTGGTAATGCATTGATGGATATAGCAACCATAATGCTTGGACTCGGTGTTGGTTTTCTGATGACCGGTAATACCTTCATACAGCTAGAAACTCTTAAAATATTACTATTAGGGATTTTCGCCTTCGCTACTGCAACTGCAGGTGGTACCCTCTTTGGTCAAATATTTTACAAACTGTCAAAAGGTAAGATCAACCCAATGATAGGTGCAGCAGGAGTTTCAGCAGTTCCAATGGCCTCGAGAGTCGTTCAAAAGTTAGGCCAAAAAGAAGACCCCAGCAGTCATCTATTGATGCATGCAATGGGACCTAATGTTGCTGGAGTGATCGGTTCTGCCACTGCAGCGGGTATATTGATCGGATTGCTTGCGTGATAATATGGAACGTAAATTCGTAAATAAGGAAGATGAGAAGAAAAAAAGTGAGGTAGATTGTAACCTAATCCGTCTACTACAGAAGTCAGAAGATATGGAAGCTATCATCGCTGAGCTGGATATAGATACAGAATCATATATCTCTCACCATGCCAAGAATATCGGTGATAAAAAGGCTGTTTACTTGACAGTGAGCACACCTCCAACATTCATGTGAGGTGGATTGAATAAAAATATACAAACTTGAATGTACCACTTCTACTAACGATGTAGCAAAAACACTAGCTAAAAACAATTCCGAAGAGTTTGCAGTTCTAGCTAAGGAACAAACTTCAGGGAGAGGAAGAAAAGGTAGGAAATGGCTTTCCCCAAAAGGTGGTCTATATTTCACTATTTGTACGGATTATGACCCAATTCTTTCCATAAAAATAGGTGTCGCTATAGCCCGTGCTCTAGAAGATTTAGATATAAAACCATCATTAAAATGGCCAAATGATGTACTAGTAAATGATAAGAAGATATGTGGTATCCTCACAGAAATTTTTAAACAGAGAGCATTCGTTGGCATAGGTATGAACATTGATTCAGAACCTATCGATAACAGCACCAGTATCGAATCGGTTACCGGTAAAAAATATTCATCTAAAAAAATCATGAAATCGATTTTGACGAATTTCTACGGTAGATCAAGTAACATCCTAAAATCATACCGGCAGTATTCATCTACCATTGGAAAGGATGTTAGGGTTGAGACAGCATCAGGAACAATATCTGGAACTGTAAAAGATATCGACGAAAAGGGGAGGTTAGTTTTGCAAGATGGAAGTGAGATAATCTCCGGCGATGTGATACATTTAAGATCGTCGAATTAAAACCTTAACAATCAAAAAATAGTAATATGGTACTGTAATTTTAATCTATTATGGAATTCAAAACTCCGTCTATTAAAGAATACGAACGGATCTTAGAGCTTTGGGATGAGGCAGGTCTTCCATACAAACCAGAAGGAAGAGATACCCGAGAAAATATTGCTAAAGAATTAAAAGAACAACCCGAATACTGGGTAGCTGCTTTTAAAGATAACAAATTGGTCGGTATAGTATTTGGTACTGACGACGGTAGAAAGGGCTGGATAAACAGATTAGCAGTGGATAAAAAGTATAGAAGCCAAGGGATCGGGACCGAATTAGTAGGAAAATTAGAAAATGTTTTCAAAAAGAAAGGGTTCAAAATATGGGCTGCGTTGATCGAACCAGATAATCCTGAAGGTATGGAATTTTTTGAATATTTAGGTTTTGAAGATGATGAGATAAGGTACTATTCTAAACGAGAGAGCGATAAGGTTTGATCAATGAACATCTCTTTCTGCGATGAAATCAGGTTCATCAACTGTAATGTGTATGAATAAAACTCCTAACAAGCCTACGAATAATGCAACAAAGAAAGGTGTGCGTAGACCTGCCATATCGGCTATTACACCACTTAAAAAAGAACCACTAGCAAATGCAAGATTTTGAGCAAAATTATAGACTCCCATACCTTTTCCCCTGTGTCTTGTAGGTGTCAATGATGAAACAAATGCCGGGAATGATGGCCTCGCTAAAGCTCTACCCAGTGTATAAAATCCAACAGCACCTAGAATAAATATGAATGATGTAGAAAGACCGATAATCCCAGCGAATATAGAAGAAAACACACCTCCTACCACGATTAACGTTTTCCTGCCTATCCTATCTGACAAACTACCTGCAGGGAACATAACCAATGCCTGAACTATGCCGATCAATGTAAAAACACCAGATATCTGTAAATCAGATAGCAGTAACACTTCATCCCCAAAAAGTGATAACATCGGCCAAACCATAGCTAGTCCAAAGAATACTGTAAATGAACCTATAGTTAGGCCTAAAAATGTCTTTGGATGGGGTGTGATATTACTCAATTTAAATTTAAGGAAGGCAAATGTCTGTCTTCCCTTTTCAATTACCTCGCTTTTCGTTCCGGTAAAAGACTCTTGTATCCCAAAATACAAAAGAATACCACTTACAGCTGCTAAGGCTGAAGTAAAAAAGAAAGGGACCGAAAGTGAGTAATAACTAGCTATGATACCTCCCATTATCGGACCGGTGGCATTCCCACTTGCGAACGAAACCGAGTAGATACCCATTGCTTTACCCCTATCTTCCTCTTTAACAATATCGCCAATGAAGGCCATAGCAACAGGCCAAACCAGCCCTGAAGCCGCTCCTTGTCCAGCTCTGTATATCAGAACTTCTGTAACGGACCCGGCAGTACCGAAAAGAAACATAACAATTACGTAAAAGAACATACCCCATACCATGATCGGTTTTCGACCGTACATATCCGCGGCTTTCCCCCCTAATGGAGCTACAAATATCTTAACAATGGAGAAAAGTCCAAGCATTAACCCGATCTCAGTTCTAGATGCTCCAAAATCCCTAGCATAGATGGGAAGAAATGGCATTATGAGGCCAAATCCGATCATACTTACAAATACTGCAAAACATAAGATCGATAGCTGCTTGTATTTTAGCACTATCTTAAGGTCTGATAGAACGCTTTTAACTCCGAATGGTTCATCGTTTTCAGAATTGGCCATTTTAGTTCACGATAAAATCAACTTACTTAAACATTTGCATATTGGCACAAGTATCCTAAAACCAAATATGATTTATATCTCGATAAGATATCGGAAATCATGGAATATTTAGATGTAGTGAACGAGGAAAACAAAGTTGTCGACAAGAAACCCCGACAAGAAGTCCATCAAAAATGTTTACCACATAGAACAGTGATGTTTTTCGTAAAATCACAGGATGATAAAATACTAGTAACTAAAAGAAGCGAAGACAAAGAGTTCTTTCCAGGTTATTGGAGCATCGTATTAGGCGGTCATGTAGCCTCCGGGGATACCTATGAAGATACGATATCAAAAGAGATGAAAGAAGAGATCAACACAATTGGGGAATTCAAAAAATTAGGTGAATTTGTTAAAGATATAGAAGAAGAAACAGAATACGTAAATCTGTACGAGGTTTATGTAAACAAAGATGAAATAAAATTACTAGATAAAGAGTTTGAGGAAGGCGAATTCTGGAGTAAGAACAAGATTATGGAAGAACTAGATAAAATAAATTTTTTACCGGAGACCTATAAAGTTATAGAGTATATTTGAAAAAATTTATCAAATCCTGCTCTTACATCTTTTACATTCAATAGAACCGTTGTTCCTATTTTTGACGATAGTAGTCTGACCGCAGTGTGGACATGTGATATATCTACTATCTTCTGTCTCTTCTTTTGATTTTTCCTCTAAATATTCTCTTTTTCTTTTCAACGTGATTTTCACAGCAGTCAGCCCTATGATGCCCATAACCACGATTCCAAGTATAATCATCCTGTTATCGATCCAGTCGAGTAACAACTCATCGTTTTCCAAAGGAATATGAACCTGAACATCACTGGGAACAGATTCTCCGTGTTCATTTACCGCAGTGACACGATAGTGATATGTCTTGTTTTTTTCGACAGAGGTATCATTATACCCAAGTTCAGAAGTTTGACTAATCAATGTCAAATTATCCTCAGATGTACCTTTGTATATTTTATACCACAAATCCGTTGATATACCTTTATAATCTGGCGAATCCCATTTTAGTGAAACACTTTCCTCTTCTATTTGTGTCCTAAATTTTCTAACTGGGCCAGGTATATTTTGCAGCCTGCCAATAGAATATAGATTCTTATTTGTAGATCCAATGTACATCACGTCGTTGGAACCTATAGCTGGTGATGAATAGAAATCACCGTTAATATCCATAGTCCATTTTTTATTTCCATCAGAATCAACTGCATACAAATATCCATCAACATCCCCGAAGTAGATTATCCCATCAATTCCAACAGAAGCTGAACCTCTAAGATAACCTCTTGTTGAAAACTTCCATAAAAGGTCTCCTTCTGTATTTATTGCGTAAAGGTTTTTATCAGTTGAAGTTGCATATACATTACCTTCGGGTCCAATAGATGGTGATGATGATATCCAACCTCCAGTTGTATAATTCCATTTTTTGTTCCCATTGGGATATAAACAGTATATATTATAGTCACTAGAACCGAAATATATCATTCCGTTTTGATCTATAGATGGAGATGACCTTATACTACCTTCGGTTTCATAACTCCATTCCAGTTCACCATTGGGGGAAATAGAGTATAAACTGTTGTCTTCAGAACCAAAAATGATACTGTCATCCTCGGTTACGGCTGGTGCTTGGGAAATCCTACGATCTGATACTTCATATTTCCAGTTCAAATCACCAGTTTGTGTTAGTGAATAAAAGTCACCATCTCCAGAGCCAAAATATATGTTACCTTGAGAATCAAGTACAGGAGATGAATCTATCCTACTTCCAACTTTAAATCTCCATTTTTCGTTACCATCTAGGTCTAAAGAGTAAAAATAACCATCGCGTGAACCGAAATAGATCGATCCATCATCAGTTAATGCAGGTGTAGTTCGTATCTCATTTCCCGTTTCAAAACTCCACTTGAGAACACCGTTTTCTTTGATAGCGTGTAATTTACCATCAGTAGACCCGACATAAACTGTTCCGTCATCCCCTATAACGGGATAAGCTGTAATCAAACCTGATGTTTCATATGTCCACCGTATTTCATTCGTGATATTATCTGTTGGATAACGGCTCAATCCAGTATTTCTGTTATTTCCTTTATATGCTGGCCAAGGTGAGTCCATTAATATAGATGAGTTAAGAGGTAAAATAATTATGAATAACACAAATATAGTTAATATCAAAATCGTATATCTTCTAGTCCATTTGATCTTATAAATCATCTTCTTCATCTGTTAAAGTGATATTTATATTTAGGTTTGATGTTCTTTAAGCTCGAACCTTAATAATCTTTTCTAATCCCTATACAAAAATTTATAATATAGTCCTTTCTTGTTTTCAAACAGATGGCTGAAAAATTAGACGACGTCAAACCAACACGTATGGAACTTCTCAGGATAAGAAAAAGAAAGGTTCTTGCAGAGAATGGACACGATCTATTGAGTGAAAAGAAGGACGCTCTTATAAACGAATTCTTTAAGGTCGTGGATAAAAGAAAGGAACTCCGTAAAGAGTTTCTAGAGAACCTTGATGAGAGTTATCAATCTCTTATAGAAAGCGAAATGCTATTGGGAAAGAGTGAAGTTAAAAGCATAGCAGATGGAGCCATTCCCATGAACGGTGTAGATATTGAGTCCGAAAATATAATGGGTGTAAAAGTCCCCTCTTTTATACCAGAAGTACCTTCTGAGAAGTTTTACGGTTACGCGGATACTACTGTTACACTCGACGAAACGGTCGAAAAGTTTAGGGATTCTTTAGAAAGGGCCCTCAAACTAGCTGAAATCGAAGGAAAATTGACCAGACTAGCTGACGAGATCGAGAAGGCGAAAAGAAGGGTGAACGCTTTAGAATATATTTACATACCCAAACTTGAAGCAACTATAGAGTACATAGAGAGACAACTAGAAGAAAGAGAAAGAGAAGACTTTATACGGAGAAAAAAGATCAAATCCATCATGGAAGAAAAAGAAACCTAGGGGATCATATTGAAAGATCTAATTGAAAAATATTTTGATACGCCAGATAAGAAAGCGAAATTGTATTTATTGATCACCATAGCTCAGATATGGGCTGTCATCGCTATTGTAATAGGTATCATAGTTTTCATCTTCGTTTTACTTAGAAATATGGGAATTTTATAATCAATTCAATCACAAAGAATATAATTCATTCAGTAATAAGCTTAAACATGAAAATAGACTTGATCGTTCACAATTGTTCTGAATTACACACATTAGATGGACCTGATAGACCTAGGATTGGAGATGAAATGAGGGATACAGGTCTTGTTAAAAATGGGGCTTTAGCCGTGAACGAAGGTAAGATTATCGATCATGGTTCATCCAAGGATATTTTATCAGATTACCAGGCTGATAAGAAGGTGGATGCAACAGGTAAAACCGTTATTCCTGGATTCGTCGATCCACATACTCATCTAGTATTCGCTGGATCACGAGAAGATGAATTGGTTATGAAAATCAAGGGTAAAACCTACATGGAGATCTTAGAATCAGGTGGCGGTATTTTAAGCACCGTAAAGTCCACCCGTGGAGCAAGTCTTGAACAATTGAAAAAAGAGACTAGAAAACGTATGGATAAGATGATAAAGTACGGTACTACTACTGCAGAAGCCAAGAGTGGTTACGGACTCGATAAAGTGAATGAGATTAAAAGTCTAAAAGTAATCAAGTATTTAAATGAAAAACATCCTATGGATCTGGTACCAACATATCTCGGAGCGCATTCATTGCCACCCGAGTTTGAAGATCACGCAGAATATATCGATTACTGTATCGAAGAAGTGATCCCAGAGATAGTTGATAAGGGACTGGCTGAGTACTGTGACGTATTCTGTGAAAAGGGAGTTTTTGAAGTAGAAGATAGTCGTAGATTGTTAAAGAAAGCTAAAGAGATGGGTCTTGGTTTGAGAGTTCACGCAGATGAAATAGAGAACATAGGATGCAGCTGTATGGCTGGTGAAGTAAGGGCAATTTCTGCTGAGCATCTAGTCAAAACAGAACTGAGCGATATTAAGAAGATGATTAAAAAAGGAGTTATAGGAATATTATTACCTGGAACACCTTTCATGCTGATGGAAGATGAATACTCCCCGGCTAGAAAGATGATAGATACGGGCATGCCTATAGCCCTGGCTACTGATCTAAATCCTAACTGCTATACTGAATCTATGCAGATGATAATAACTTTAGCATGTCTTCAGATGAAAATGACCCCTAGCGAAGCTCTTACTGCAACTACAGTCAACTCTGCCATGGCTTTAGAGAGAACTGATGTTGGAAATCTATCAAAAGGTAGTAAAGCCGACTTCGTTATTCTAGACGTTCCGAATCATATGCATATACCATATCATTTCGGAGTTAATCTAGTCGAGCAAGTTTTCAAGAACGGTAAAAAAGTTATTTGTTAGTAAAATTCGACATCTTTAAATCCCAATTTGTCTGACGTTTATTTTTGTACTTTTTCGTTTTAGATTAATAATAATTCTCAACATATTTAATTATACTACAATTGTCAATATACCATCCAGTATCAAATTCATATTTTTCTATGTGTCATTATATACCATAATATGTAAATATCAACCGTCAATAAACTATCAAAAAAATTAAATATGTTGATTTCTAAAGTAAGACACTATGTCAGACCAAAAAGAAAAATTACATAAATATGTGAAGTTGATAAGCCAGCACAAGTTTGATGAATGGGCTAGAGGTGAAAGGTCTTTAGCAGATCTGATAAGAGAACATCATTTCTTAGCGACTATTTATAAATCGAAGATTGAAAAGGCTATTCACCAACATACAGCTCATGAATTCCTCGAGATATTTGAAGATGAGAGGCCCGATTTGAATTTTGGAGATGAAAAAGAAGTCGAGCAGCGTATTAGGACAGAGATGGAAGAGATCGAAAACGCGTTATAACAATACAATTGACTTGGTCACCAATACAGATAATGTCTGACGATATACCCATCAAAACATTTGTGTTTATCCAAGTAACTTACTATCAAAAGATTCAGAACTAAAAAATTTTAAAAACTACTAGTAACATCTACCTCATATGAAATATAAAACGTTCGGAAAGAACCTCCAGGTAGTGACCTTACAGCTCTCTGCTGGTGAAGAGGTATATGGTGAAGCTGGAGCCATGGTTTACATGACCGGTAATATGAACATAGAGACCAAAGCTCGGGGCGGTATCATGAAGGGTTTGAAAAGAAAGCTTTCAGGTGAGTCATTTTTTATGACAGAATTTACTCCAGCTGGGGGTACAGGGATAGTGGCTTTCGGCGGTAATTGTCCAGGTACTATAAAAACCCTCAAATTAGATGGCAATAAACAATATATGGTACAAAAAGAAGGGTTCTTATGTGCTGAAAGCTCTATCGATCTTGATATCGGTTTCCAAAAGAAATTTGGCGGTGCATTTTTTGGCGGCCATGGATTAATTTTACAAAAAATGAGTGGAAAAGGTAATCTTTTTATCCACGCTGCCGGCGATTTCATCGAAAAAGATCTTAAACAAGGAGAAGTACTAAAAGTTTCCACCGGCCATTCACTCGCGTGGGAGGATTCGGTAGATTTTGATATTGAAAGGTCAGGTAATGTCAAAAGTATGTTGTTTTCCGGAGAAGGGATGTTCGTAACAACCTTGAGAGGTCCAGGTAAAGTTTGGCTTCAGAGTATGACCTTAGAGCAGTTGGCATCTGGTTTAGCACCACACCTGCCTAAACAAAGCAGTTCTTCTAGCAATAGTAATTCAGGTTTCAGTAAGAGCGGTAGTATTTCATTCGGAGGAAAATGAAGGCAGTTACATATTTCATTTTAGCAGCAGCATCAATAGGTATAATAATGCTATTACTTCACGAGATAGGACTTTTATCATGGATATCTATTGTACTTGCTCTTTCCGTAGTAGTGGTATTCATAGTAATTTCCACTATTCTTATAATTTCATTATTAGTCGCTATTCCATATTATCTTCTAAAGAAAAAGCCGGAAACTGACGAATATGGCAATTACTTATTAAAAGATTTTAAGGAATAAAGTATTTATTTAAAGCAAACAAATCCATGAACGACCGTGAAATAGATGCAGGAATATATCAGTGAATTAAAGAAAAAAGTAAAATCAGTGAAAAAATCAAAACATGCTTTATTGATTTACGTATTGGCTATATTTATATCGTCGATTTGGACAATTTTTACACCATGTATATCCTATCTAGCGATACCTATTTTAGCGGTGTACATACCTAGTCGATTCTTCGGTGAAAACAAAATCAAAAAGTTGGTCATAGCTGGTTTATTGGGAACTCTTTTGATTACTTCTACCGCTACCCTTTACCACTCTAACTACTTCTATACCCAGGAGATGACTCAAGTAGAATCCCCTAATGATATACTTACAGAAGGTGGTGTTGATAGAATCTATGAAAAAACGGAAGAAGGGTTTAATTTCACAGTTCGTGTTGATGTAGATAGATTAGGTGAAAATTACACGGTACATCTAAACATATCGCATGAACTGTGGAGTGCCGATGGTGCTGAGGTCATCGAAGATAGTTACAATATGAGTTCACTCGGGGATGGTTTATATTATAAAGAAATAGAACTAGAAGAAAGAAGATATTTCCATAGATTTGCCGTGAACTATACTGAGGATGGTATCTCCGTTTGGGAAGAGACAGACCAAGCTTACGGACCTATGACATTACCTTTTGAACACACTTTGGTCTCAATATTTGTCCAAAGGACTCCAGTACCCTTATTAGTATTTCTTTTCATAATGTCGATCTTGTGGTGGAAGGAAAAAATCAAAGAAGGTAGAAAAAAGAGTACAGAAGGTTTGGATGAGAAAGAAAAAGACCTTGAAGATTACTGTCCCGAATGTGGAGAACTTTTCGAAGGAGCAAATGCCTGTCCCGAATGTGGGTACAAAAGAGAAGGGATCGAAGGATCAAATAGAACGATTTGCATAAACTGTGGAAAAAGTATCTCTAAAGATCAGGATGATTGTCCATATTGTGGGGAAGATGTGATAGATTGAAAATGAATAAAGGGGTATCAATTTCTTACATCTTTTTAATCAGTACCTTACTTTATGCACTCTACATCTTAATCGTTTCAACATCACCAACAGCCCCTGGAGCAGAAACGGGTAAAGAGGTGACCCCTTACTTTTCCTATATCGCACATTACGTTCTTTACTTTGGCTTTTCATATTTCATTTTTGTAACATACAATCTATCTAAAAGATATCTAGTAAACCCCTATTTAGCTACAATCCTTTCCGCATCCATATATGGTTTATTTGTAGAGGTTATCCAGTACTATCTTCCCCATAGGCATTTTAGCTTCTTGGATATAGGTATCAACATATTGGGAGCCGTCTCTCTAGTTGCTTTTATGTTTACACTTCAAAAAAACACTAAAAATAAAATTATAGGACTGTTTTTTTGAATAATTTATACACGAACAATAATAAATACGTTTAAAAAGCATTGATTTTATACTGTTAGTGAGATATGATATCATGGAATTAGAAACTGTTAAGGTTGAAAAGGAAGAAGAAATCAATGTTATTTTAGGCCAGAGTCATTTCATCAAAACTGTTGAAGACATCTATGAAACACTGATCACATCTGTTCCGGGAATAGAGTTTGCGATAGCATTTTGTGAAGCATCTGGTGATAGACTGATCAGGTACGACGGAACAAAAGAAGACCTAGTAGAGATAGCTATCGACAACGCAAAGAGGATAAATGCGGGACATTTCTTCATAATAGTATTAGAAAATGCGTATCCTATAAACGTCCTATCTGACCTGAAAAATGTGGACGAAATCTGCAATATTTTCTGTGCAACAGCTAATCCATTAGAAGTAGTGGTGGCTGAAAATGAAAACGGAAGAGGTATTCTCGGAGTTATTGACGGAGAACCAACTGTCGGTGTCGAAGAGGAAGAAGACAAAAAATGGAGAAAGAACCTACTCAGAGACATCGGTTATAAAAGGTGATCAAGCCCCGAACTTTTCCCCTTTCTTCGCAAGATCCAACAATATGTTGAGTACGTCACGACCATAAATTCGATTTAGTCCACCTTGAGTCCCAGATCTTTCATCGAATTTTGCTACTTCATCCCGTCTTACCTCGTCTCCATGTATCAATATAGGAGAGGGATCACCACTGTGACCTTTAACCGTGACTGGTGTTGAGTGGTCACCGGTTACAGCGATATAGATATCGTCTATATCCTTTAAGTGCTCTAAGTTTTCATCTAATTTTTCTATAAACTCTTTCTTATCATGAGGTAATCCATCATGACCTAATAGATCAAATCCTTTGATGTTAGCCATTATAAAATCATAATCTTTGATATTAGACTTTATACCTT
>JBNJDY010000035.1:0-15038 GCA_051745305.1 Thermoplasmatota archaeon | reverse complement strand
TGAAACAAGTTTTCCATGAGCAAGGACAAATTATATAAATCGATGAGAGAATCAGTTAAATATATGCAAAAACTATCGTCGGAACATATAATAAAGAAACTCTTAGAAAGAGATGTTTACTACTTCACTCCAGAATTTCTTTCGAACTATCTAGATACAGAGAAAGATAAAGTTTACAACCTGCTGAAGACGTTACAGAGAAAGGGATTGGTAGAAAGGGTAGAGAAAGGGAAGTACCTAGTCCTTGGATTCGAACCGGATAAAGTCCTTTCCAGGCCCAATTATATAGCAAATCGGATAGTTACGCCGTCCTATATTTCTTTCTGGAATGCTCTCAATTTTTATGGTTTCACGGAGCAGGTTCCCAGGAGGATAACTCTTGTCAGCACCAAGAGGAAAGACGATATGACCTTTAAAGGCTACAGATTCAGATATGTTAGGTTCAAACCGCGAAGGTTCTTCGGATACACCAGAGAAGGAGAAGAATTCAGCTTCCTTATAGCTGATGAAGAGAAAGCCATAATAGACAGTATCTTTCTTCCGGATCATGCTGGTGGGATCAAAGAGGTGTTTAAAGCGCTGAAGAGATCCATCCCTGAGATCAACGAAGAAAAACTGATGGATTATGCTGTAGGGATGGGTAATAAGAGCCTGTGTGCAAGATTGGGATTCATGTTGGACTATATCGGGGAAGAGGGAAAAAGGTTGAAGAAATACCTGCCGAAAGCTCCTGTGAAATTAGCGATATCTAAAGAAAGAGAGGGAGATATCGATAACGGATGGAAGATATACAAGAACATCGACTTGGAGGATTAACATGTTGACCAGACGACAGATCATGAGGCTAGCGAGTAGAAACAAGATACCTGGTTACACCCAGGAAAGAGACTATATCCAAACCTTATTTCTTTACTGCCTGTATCCCGAGGAGGATATCGTATTCAAAGGCGGGACCGCGTTGAGACTCGTTCATAAAAATAACCGATACAGCGAGGACCTTGATTTTAACTCTTACACTGAGGAAACTGAATATATAATCGAACGAACAGCTGATCGATTGAACTCTTTTGGGATAAAAGCACAGGTCAGGGACAAAGAGATCTATGAAGACTCATATTCTTCCCGGTTGGTTTACAAGGGCCCTCTATTTGTACATGGAGAAAAAGGTAAAGGGGGCATCGAAATAGATGTGAGCCTGAGAGAAGAATCGATAGAGAAAGAAACCAGGCTTGTTTCTTCTCAATACGCCGATGTCAACTTCTCCCACCTAAAGGCAGGGAGCTATCTCAGAATTTTCGCAGAAAATTCTAAATATCGATTGAATTCCACTGGACAGGAATTCAAGTAGATTGTCAGTGAACTCCATTTCTGACCCATAGAGCGGGGAGGAGTAAAGTCTCCATTCAACTTCAACGTTCCTGACTTCAGGGCCAGTTGACCGTGGCCCGTTCCAGCAGAGGACTTTTGCCGCCGCTGGAGAAGTTTGATGCCTATGTTTTTGGATGCGTTGTAGTCGGCGTGCAGTTCGTATCCACAGTTTTGGCACTCGAACTTTTCTCTATGCCGGTTGTTCCTATCGATATGTCCGCATTTACTGCATCTTTTGCTCGTATTTTCCGGATTTATCTGTTTCACATCGATACCCTTTTCTTCAGCTTTGTACTTGACATATCTGTACAGTTTGTCGAATGCCCAAAGGTGGTATTGTTTGCTTTTAGGCATCCGTTCCCGTATATATTTCAGGTTTTCAAATGCTATCACATCTACGTTCTTTTCTTCAGCTTCCTCGACCAGCTTCTTAGAGATACAGTGTAGCGTGTCGCAGGCGTAGCGGTTTTCACGCTCAGCCATCCCTTTTAGTGTCAGGTGAGCCGAGCGTGTGCCTTTTCGCTGCAGCTTACCACGTATCTCCTCGAAGCGTTTGCGTCTCTGGTCGAGGTCGTTACCTTTGAAGAAACGCCCAGTAGATGTAACGGCCAAGTTGTTTATGCCAAGATCGACTCCCATGACGGTCGGATCCTCTTCGTTCGTTTCTATTTTTGTGTCTTCGTTTTCTTTTTCCAATCCAAGATGGAGATAGAATGGTTCTCCTTCTTCGTAACCATGTTTTTCTATGGTCGACTGTTTGACCGTCCAGTCGCCGTTGAGGTATTTATCGTAGTATTCATTTTGTTTCTCTGGCAGTACGAATTCAGCGTCGATCCTGCCTTCTATGGTTGAAATAGAGCATTCGTGATTTTCTAAATCTACAGTCAAAGTTCTTTTATCGTAGGCTATCGAGTCGGAAGTGAACTCGGGTTTGCTCGCTTTGAAGCCGTTTTTTAGCCGTTCTACGCATCCTTTGATCGCTTGTGCTCCTCTTGCGATAGCTCTAATGACCAGGTTGGCCTGTAAGTCGGTCGCCTCTCTGAGTTCACCGTAGATCCTTTCCTGCAGATTGAATTTGCTGTAAGTTTTTAGTCCCTCTTCTATCCAACCTTCTTCAACGGTCATCTGACATGCTTTTTTGAACTGTTGTATAGTTTTCTCTAGATATCTGCGGTTTTCTAGAGAGAGTTTGATATTGACTGTTCTGCGCATCTATATTCAGTAACGGGACTCACCTTTTTAAATATTCGAAGGGGGGAGGGATAATTGAAAGTGGCATTCCTCTCCTCGCTGAAGGAAGGAGCCTCCTGCCTGTTTTTCAGGTGAACGACTTCCTTGTAACCGTTTTAACTCTCGAGCATATAACTGCTGAGAAGATCAGAGCTTTGATAATACGAAAAAAAGCTAGGGATCTTTACGATCTGTGGGTTTTACTCGAAAAAGGTATAGAGATAGAAAAAAAATTATTGGACAAGAAACTTGGATTGTATGACAGAGGATTCGAATCAACAGAACTGGAAGAAGCTATAAAAGATGTTGAAGGTGGATGGGAAAGAGATCTAAGAACACTACTTCCTTCTATACCAGAGTATGAAAGCATATCTTCGATGGTGATGGAAAAACTCCGATACCTATAGTGGATAGCCTACCATCATATCCCGGCTTTAAGCTCTTCTTCAGTCATCGTGTTCCGATGTTTCTGATCTTCCCATAACTTACGATAATTGTAGAAATATTCGTGCATGCCGTACATATCTTTGGTGAAAACGACCTCATGTTCCTCAATGATCCTCATCTGGATGTGGAGAGGTAGTTCTTCGAAGATGTGGACGTCATAATTCTTCGAAACTACGTTCACTTCCCTGAAAACCTTCATCAAAACTTCAGAGATATCTACCTTTTCACCGCTTACGCCTTCACAATCGTAATAAAAAAGAGATCCCCCGGGCACGACCAACGTCAGGTCGATATCGCTCTTGGCATGATCCTCCCCCTCGACAACAGACCCGAACAGAAGAACGGCCAAGACCCTGTCGTCTTCTCTAATCCATGAGAAATCTTCCTTCACCGCTTCTTTATCCATCCTCTAACATCCTCCAAGACTTCCTCGATCTGAGAATTTATCCTTTTTATGGATTCCATAGCGATCCTCTTCTCTATCCCGTTATACTCGTGTACCAATCTATTTCGGAGGCCGTTAGATTCTTTCAATAATCCTTCTTGTTTATCATCCAACATACCCTTATCTTTCATCTTTTCGATGTTGGAATAATCGTCCTCCACTAATCCTCCCATGTCCTTCAACATCATAGCGAAGATATCCGTTAACGCTTCTATCATCTCTTGATAAGCTTTGTAAACCGCCAGATTACTTTTTACATCATCTTCACCTATCCATGATCGGATATTATCTCTCCTTTCAACAATCACGGATATCTTCTCTTTGTATCTCAATAATCTTTCTTTGTCCATCTGCCTTTACATCGTACTAAGCTTATTTAAATTTATAGTCCCAGCTCTAAAGAACCACTCTTGACCTCTCTTTCAACCGACTCTCAAGAATAATAATTTAAATTATTATAATCGTGACCACACAGATCGGTGCGGGAACGAACACATAGAAAAACAACGATAACAGAAAGGAACACTACGCCATCTTCTCGAGATCAGGTTTTACCAAAGACATTAAAGAAGGATCTAGCGGAATCCCAACATCCATCTATACGATCTAGATGATATGAAACATGTTTTTGAAAAGTAAGGATCAGGTCCGTACAATACATCCAACTCCGAGAGACCCGATGATCTCCGGTAAGGTCTTTTCGTTCCTCTTAGATATAAATGTTGATATCTCTCTTTTTCTTCAGATATCCTGCAAATTTTTTGATCCTATTTTTTCCCGTCTTATGTCACCCGTTAGTATGGTTCAAATATATATATAATCATCTACATACGATCATCTTGATGAGTAAAAAGATCACTTACCGTTCAACCTTAACCCCCACTTTCGCTCGCACCCAGAACGCCGCTCTCAGCAGTATCAACAGCACTATCAGCCCGAACACCACCCACCACACCGGATGCGTCCCGGCAGGTTCGTCAGCATCTTCTTCTTCATACCACATCGGTTCAACCACTGGGTACCGATCGACACTTCTATCGTCCACACCAGTTCCCAATATGTGGTATGGAGTATCCCACACTCCATTCTCTTCAGCATCCGGGTACAAACGTCTGTAATCGGACCAGTAATTACCGGTCTCACCATCATCCCACTGATTCTCACCCTCGATACCGTAACTATCCCAGGCGGGATGACCGTTACGGATGAAGTCATTGTGATGGATCATGTTGAACTGGGACGGCTCGTACTCTTCCTCCTCGTTCTCATCCATCTCCTCGATATATACTCCCCACCCATTTTTTAAAAAAACGTTGTTGTGAACTTCGTTGTGACTAGAACTTTCTAGGTAGACTCCGAAGGAATTCTCTTCGAACCAGTTACCATCTACTTCACAATCGTCCGAACCTTCTATATCCACTCCCGTTCCGTCGTGCCAACCTATTTGATTATCGTAAACCGTAACGTTATCAGAATTAAACACGCTCACACCATGATCCACCGTTTCCATCATTAAATTCCCTTCGATATCATTACTACTCACATTGATATCATGTGAATCAACGATGTAGATACCGTGCCACATGTTATCTACTACAACGTTATCAACAACAGTCCCGTTCTCTGAATTGTATATGTAGATACCGGAGTTTTCAAAGTACTGTTCAATGCGACCGGTAGCGTTGTGGATGTGACATCCACGTACCACAAAGTGATCAGTAACGTTACCGATATACACACCGTACCCCTGCTCACTGGCATCTATAACCACTCCTTCGATGATCCACGGATCTCCAGCGCTACCATCTCCTTCCCATCCCTCTTCATCGGCCAACGAAGCGAACTCTTCGTTCCCATCTACTCTGATAGGAACATCCCCATTCCCACTTGATAAGACAGCAACAAAACTCACAGAAACAAGAACGACCAGTACCACTAACCAAACCTTCGTCTTATCCATCACAAATAATAAATGTTCTCTATGATATTAAATCTTTGTCGGTACACTTGCATACAGATGCATAAATTGTAAATATAACTGCAGGGATGTGAAGGAAGAATGAGTAACCTATTCACTTACCTAAAACAGAGGATGGGACGTCCATCAAAAGAAGAGATACTCGACGGAGATATAATTCCACTTCTCTTCAAACTCGGTTGGCCGTTGATGATAGCCAACCTATTACAGACCGCTTACAACTTAGCGGATACTCTATGGTTGGGACGTTTACCCGTTCCTGAAAACACCCTTTCAGTAGGTGCCATGAGTTTAGCATGGCCTTTCGTTTTCCTTTTACTATCCATAGAACTAGGTTTAGGTATTGCAGCTGTAGCACTGATCTCCCAGCACACGGGAGCAAAGCGTTTCAAGGAAGCCCAGGAAGATGCGGGACAACTATACATCATATTTTTAGTCTTATCCATCGTTTTAGGTGCCCTCGGTTACCTCACCGCACCTGCCTTCATAAATTTCCTAGCGGAAGAGGGTGCCGTAGCAGCCTACGCCATAGACTACCTTCAGATCATATTCCTCGGATTCCCACTACTCTTAACTTTCGCGGCTTTCTCCTTCGCCTTGAGAGCATGGGGTGACACCATCACTCCCATGGCAGTGATGTCACTTTCAGTCATAATCAACATAGCTCTAGATCCAGTACTTATTTTCGGATGGGGACCTTTCCCAGCTATGGGTATCAGTGGTGCAGCTGTGGCAACGGTTTTCTCAAGAGGTATCGGAACGGCGATCTCCCTATACCTACTATTCAGCGGGAAAGTCGGTTTAGAACTTAAACTACACTACTTAAAGCCGAACATCGATAAGATCAAAAAATTCTTCAAGATAGGTTTACCTGCAACAGGCGCACGGGTAACCGACGCAGTGGGTTTCGTAGTACTCACCGGACTTCTAGCTAGGCTACCGCAGCAGAAGGAAGTCCTAGCCGCTTACGGTATAGGCAGCCGTATCATCAATATCACTTTCGTCATAGTTTTCGGTCTAGGTATCGCTTTAAGTACCATGGTAGGTCAAGCTTTAGGTGCAGAAAAGAAGGACCGAGCTGACACTATCGCCAAAAAAGGAATGATGCTCATGGCCGGATTCATGGTGATCATCTCTATATTTTTAGTACTTCTACGTTACCCGCTGATGACTTTCTTCATCCCAGAGGACGAAACCGTCATCCGTATGGGAGCCATGTTCTTAGCGATCTTAGCCATCGGAGGACCATTCTTCGGCATATTCGAAGCTGTCTCAGGAACTCTCAACGGTGCAGGACACACCTTTAAACAGATGCTTTTGAGCATAACAAGACTATGGGCGATCAGGATCCCATTCGTAGCAATCTTCGCTTTCTTACTCACGCTCCAATCTACCGGAGTATGGATTGCCATCGCATTCAGTAACGTTATAGCCGGTACCGCTGCTTACGTCGTTTACAAGAGAGGTAAGTGGAAGGAAAAAGTCATCGACAAAACCAAGATCCCCCGCACATAACACTTATTAACACCATCAATCTATGATTTCAAATGATGGCCTACGGTCCTGAAGGTTACAGAGATGAGATAGATTTTATCCAGTCAACTATTGGCAAGTATTTCCCTACTTATAAGACTCAAGTGGAATACGATATGGTATCGGTCTATATCAACGTATACAGGGGGGAAGACATAGAGGACAGATTCGACGAACTACGTAAAGAATTGGTCCCAAAGAACTACATACCATATCTAAGGGATGACAACGGAGAATATGTCATCTCAGTAAAAAAAACGGAACAAAAGAACTACCGTTCAGTAAAGACGAACATAGTCATGCTGTTCATAACCATCGCTACAACATTGATAGCAGGCACTTTCTGGTGGCACTCATACAGACCGGCGGGAGACTTTTTCTCACTTCACAATATCTTAAATGGGGGACTCTTTTTCACACTTCCCCTGATGACTATCCTGGGCGTTCACGAACTCAGCCATTACTTTTCAGCTAAATCACACAGTATCCACGCATCTTTACCGTTCTTCATACCAGCCCCACCACCCTTAGGAACTATAGGTGCTTTCATAAGTATCAGAGAACCTATCCCTGACAAAAAATCACTCATGGACGTCGGTGTTGCAGGTCCCATCGGAGGTTTACTAGTTGCCATCCCGGTCTCCATAATAGGCTTGTACCTTGGAGACGTCATGCCCGCAACGGCACCCTTGAGTCCCCAGGGTATGCTGTGGGATTTCAGATTCCCAGTAATTCTAAGATTCCTTTCATTCATCTTACCATTCGGAGAAGTCGGTTCATTCCATCCAACACTCTTCGCAGGTTGGGTCGGATTTTTAGTCACAGGACTCAACCTACTCCCGGCGGGTCAGCTCGACGGAGGTCACGTCGTGAGGGCACTGTTAGGAGAGAAGGCAAAATACGCCAGCTACGCAGCAGTCATATTCCTCATAGCAGTCGGTCTTTGGCAGTACATAGGATGGCTGGTCTTCGCACTGTTCATACTTTTCTTAGTGGGTGTTAAACATCCCCCACCACTCAACGACTTCACCAACCTAGATAATAAACGTAAGGTCATAGGTGTGGCAGCCGTAATCATACTCTTCATAAGCTTCCATCCAGTACCTATAGAACAGGCGGAATATCGTTTCGACTACACTATAGACATGGAGGAATCGACAGTACAAAACATCACCATAGACGATACCGCTGTTTACACCTTCAAGATCACCAACACGGGCAGTTCAGATAACAATATCTTCGATATCAGCGACGAGTACCACATCACTTACTCTCTGAGTAACGATACTTGGCGTACGAACCTGTACCTGCTCCAAAATCAAACATGGATACAAGTTGAGGAAGGGTACCGAACCAACACTCTAAAAAGAAACGACAATATAACCATGAGATTAGAAGTCGAACCACTCACCGTCAACGCAACTTCAACAGACATTCAACTGAGGGTGGATTCGAACACCACTAACCTGAGAAGGACCAAGGACCTAACCACCAATATCAGATTCGATTACGACGTTGATGTCATCGGACAAGACCTTATCTATCAGAATATATTTCTCATGGAAGAAGGTAAGGACGATTATCTTTTCAACGTTTCAGTAACCAACACAGGTAGGATCGACAATTACAGCATCCAAACACTGTACATCTCGAACGAAAGCTGGAACATTTATTACACCGATTCACAAACAACGAACACAACTCTGACCGTTCTACCGGGTGAAAATGAAACCGCAGGTATGATACTTAGACGTGAAGAAAACGGAGAAGAGATAGAATTATACAGTTCAAATCAAATCCAATCTACGTCCAACGTAGTCGTTCGGTTCGGCATCCAAGTTCGCTCTGAAGGTTCAGCTAGAATACAGAACTTCGAGTTCGTCGGAGTCAAGCCTTAAAAACACAGAATATTCTTTTCAAAGAACCGTGAACCCGGCTTTCATAACTCTCTACTAGTTCCAAATATTCTTCACCTATTTCAACAAACTCCCTCTCAGGAAATATCGTAGAAAGGTAACCCCCTTCCCTCAACTTTTCAGAACAGCTTTCGAGTAACCTTCTATAAACTTCAACAACATCCTCACCACCAGTAGATGACGCTCTACCGTAGGGGGGGTCGGTCACTACACGATCCACACCGTCAGGAATCGTCTCAGCAACGTCACCCTGTATAACTTCACCATCAACAGAGAACTGACGTAAATTTCTCATACATCCCTCGACCATCTTACCATCGATATCTCCACCGGAAACCTCCATACCCATCAACCCGGCTTCTAACAGTATCCCACCGGTACCGCAGAAAGGATCGTGAACTCTACAACCTTCTTTGACCCTTCCCAAATTAACCAGAGCCCTAGCGTACCAAGGCTCCAAAGAGATAGGGCTAAAATATTCTCGGTTCTTGACCTTTCTGTCCCTAAACTCCCTTTTATCAACGACAAAGGCTACCCTACCAGAATAATATCTATCGGATATCAACACGAGCACTACATGATCCGGATCA
Source organism: Thermoplasmatota archaeon (assembly GCA_051745305.1). Taxonomy (GTDB): domain Archaea; phylum Thermoplasmatota; class Thermoplasmata; order Halarchaeoplasmatales; family Halarchaeoplasmataceae; genus Saliniplasma. The sequence goes on along the minus strand of JBNJDY010000035.1, from coordinate 5,531 downwards.
TCTAGATCGATCTCGTTACCTAAACAACCACCGACCTCACGGCGCACCCTAACAGAATCGCCATCTACACCTCCAACTCTTCGAGTATCGACTGCAACACTACCTTCGGGGATCTCGACCTCGCAAGAGTCAAAATCATCGAATACGAAGCCGTTGTCCAAAACTCGATGAGTTAAACCCAACCTTTTACCGACTTCTAAAACATCACAATCGCTCTCTATCATCGTTACATACTTCGATGTATCCTTCAAGTTGTATTCGATACTTAGTCCTTCTAAAACAGCTCTCACTTCTGATTCAGCTAGGTCGTATTCAGGGCCCCGCAGTTCAAAAATGAGTTTATCCATTCCTTATTTCCTCTAAACGTGCACGTAATTTCTCTTCAGTCAAGGTCTCGACGAATTCAACCTTTTCGTTGATAACGATCGTCGGAACGTGGGTGATATCGTATTTGTTTATTATATCCGCTCGATCCTTGGCTTTGATATAATCCACGTCTAAATCTTCGTAATCTTCCTTGATCCGTTCCACGGCTTCCTTCGCCGGGGGACAATCAGGGCACGTTTCAGAATAGATGAATTCCATCTTGATATTTCCATCTTCTTCGTTCATCGCCTTAACAACAATGTACCTCAATTTTAATCTTTTGATTATTCGGGTGAAAGAGTTAAATAGTTTTTTTTGATTCCAAAATTAAAGAAATGGAGGATCTGAAAATGTCTAAACCCGTAAAGATAACAGATAAAAACTTTGATGAGCTCATCCAAGAGCACGAAAATGTAATAGTGGATTTCTGGGCCACATGGTGTGGACCATGTAAGAGGATGGAACCGGTATATGAAGAACTGGCAAAAGAATACGGCAACGTTTTGTTCGGAAAAGTCAACACCGAGAACAACCCCCAAACGACTTCTAAGTTCGGTGTACAGGCTATTCCAGCGTTCATATTCATCAAAAACGGACAACCGGTTGGTCAAGCGACTGGTGCAGTTCAAAAAGACCAGATGAAAAACAAGATAGAGGACATTTTCGACCTATAACTCTTCTATCGAAGATTTCATCTCCGAGTACCACTGCTCTAAACAGTTCTCAGCTTCTTCTCTGATCTTATCCATAGGTCTAGCAGAGTAAAGGAAATAGTAACCACCGTTCCTGATGGTCTGTTTTTCCTTATAAACCAAACCACAGTTCACAAGATTTTCCAACGACCTGTAAACGGTACTCTGATCCTTATCAACTTTATTCGCCAATTCCTTGGATTTAAACTCTCCACCCTCGTTCAATATCATTAAAACATCTTTATCCAATCTGGAAAGATCGAACAAGCATTCTAATACATTTTCGCAGTTCACATCACTAACGGAGAAATCGGGCTTCATCACTGATCGGTTATGTGTTCTTTATACTTAACCATTTCCGATGGAAACTTATATTACATCTCTCAAAAATACCTCCTCGATGGGAGACGAGAACGAGGAAATGAAGGAAGAGATCGAAAACCTGAAAGCTCAGATCAACACCATGCAGGGTATGCTGGAGAATCTGATGAATATGCATAAGAACGTTCTAAAAAAGGTTTCCACGGATTCTGATATAGAAAAAAGGTACCTCAAGATGCTCTCCCTTTACCAGCGTTACGGGAAGATATCACCCTCGGTTTTACCCGGTATAGAGGACTATATTTCTGAAAACATAGTCGAGATCCTTTTAGATGCTAAGAACGCAAATATCACCCAGATAACTGAAAGGTTACGTCATCGAAAAGGTTCTGCCTCACGACACACGGTAAGAGACAGACTAAAAGATCTAGAAAACGAAGGGATAGTCAAAAAAGAAGATACCGGAAAAGGTAAGATGTACACTTTAACGAACAAAACCATCGACAAGTGGGCAGAATTGCTCGGTATCAAGAAATAGTTTAGTCACCCTTATAGTATCACAGGTGAAAAAAATGGATATGGATAATATGGAAGACATAAAAGAATTGAAAGGCGTGATGGAAACCTTGAATGAAACGGTACCACCTTTGATCTCAGGTATCGTAGAAGCGGTTTACAATGCCGAGAACAGCAAAGAACTAGCCAAGAACACCGCCAATTTCTACAAGGAACTGGTTGATGCCGGAATGGATAAAGACCAGGCTTATCAGCTAACTAGAGATTTCATGAAGGGAAGAGACGTTGCAAGTCTAGTAAAAGAAACTTTAGGGAGTTCCGGTCTGATGAGTGGTGGAGAATTTAGCGAAGATATCGGTGAAGACATAAAGAAGAAGATAGAAAAGAAGATGGAAGAGAAGGACTGGGATTAGATGAAAGAGGAGGACAGGGCCCCAGTAAAGGTCGTCCGGATCATAGCCTTACTCCTCCCGCTTCTCTTAAAACTCATTCTGGTTTATCTTAAATATAAAAAAAGGGTGAGCCGGAAGGAGAAGTATCTCAGAAAAGAATTGAAAAAAGTGGGGATGGAGAAGCATCAGGTCGATGAGATGTGTGGCGATATACAGAGCATGACTCTAAAAGATATGCTGTCGATGGCGGATAGTGAAGGAATGCTCAAGGGTATTTTTCACTGACTTCAAGCGTAAGATTAAAATCTGATGAACATATGTCCTCAACTGAGCCGCAGTAACTCAGATTGGGAGAGTGTCGCACTGAAGATGCGAATGTCGCCGGTTCAAGTCCGGCCTGCGGCACTTTTTTACTAAACCAAAATATTATATTTCAACAATCTATATTATGTGAAGAGGAGATCGATGTGAATCCATATAATTCAGGTAAAAGCAAGAAGCCTTTTATCGCTGGAGTTTTGATGATAATTGCATTCATTCTAGCTGTGGTAGCTGCGGGCCAGATTTTTTTCTTAGACATAGATGCTCTTAATTTAGAAGAGCTTGAGGGACAAGAGGAGTTAGGGGTAGATTTTGTCAAAACAATCATGAATGTCTGCGGAGCCATCTTCTTGATAGTAGGTATCTTCTTACTCGTCGGAGGGATCCTAGCGATCAAAAGAATATATTGGGGGATCTCTTTAGCAGCATCAATCGCGGGTATCTTTTCTATGGGACCTTTCTTCTTAGGTAGTATACTCTCTTTGATAGCCCTTGTATTGATATTCATGTCCAAGAACGAATTCAACGGAAAAGGCGAGGTTCAACCATCGCAGTTCCAACAGCAACCAGAGAAAACATTCGAACGACAATTCGAACAGGAAGAAAAGTTCTGTCCAGAGTGTGGAACAAAGATGCAGTATGGTGAATACCAGCGATGGTACTGCCCTCACTGCCAGGAATATAAATAAGCACTCCACCTCTTTGCCCGTGTTATTCTCCAAAAATATCGTCAAAGTACATTCAATTATTCTTGAAAACAGTTTTTGAATAAATTTTCTATGCTTTTCTTAATCAATTTCTATTTCTTATTTTCCAAAGTATATACCAGGTCATCTGCCACTTCACGCAGCAGCTCTAAGGTTTTTTCATCTATTTCAATTTCAGGTTCATAACAGGCTCTGATAGTACCTATGATTGATCCGCCTTGTTCCATCGGGATAACAGCTGTCTGATGTTCAGGGATATCATGCCTAAGTGGACATCCTTCGCAGAACGGTTCTAATTTTTCTACGATCAATTCTTTTTTCGTCTCTAAGACTTCTCTTATACAACCGGGCACTCCCTCATCCTCTCCATCTCTAGTCAATTCCCATGATCTGATTTCATGCTCTCCAGCATTAGAGATAGGCTTCATTATACCCTCATCATCGAACATCGCTAAAGTTATATTGGTAAATCCTTCAGTACCGAGTAAAATAGACGGGACGCTTTGAAGTGTATCATAGAAATCATCGTTCTTTAGCAATTCTTGATTTACATCTTTTATGGATTCAAATAACGAATTAAAGAATTCTACCCTTTCGTTAGCTTTCTTTCTTATAGTGATATCCTGCACACTTCCTATCATGTCAACAGGTTTCCCTTTTTCATTAAATACGATTTCAGCTTTTTCTCTCACCCATCTTGTTTCACCATCAACTATTATCCGATGATCTACATCGTATTCACCATCCTTCAATCCCTTTTTCCATTTGTTATCTACAAGATCTCTATCTTTAGGATGGACTAGTTCTAAGAATTTATCATAATCAATATCTTCTCCTCTCTCAACCCCAAATATCCTGTATGTCTCGTCAGACCAAGTTAAATCCCGTGTTTCTAAATCTATCTCCCAAGTTCCTACCTTTGCTACCTTTTGAGACCTTCGTAATCTTTCTTCACTTCTCTTCAACTTCTCTTCTTTTTCCTTACGTTCGCTAATATCTATAGTAGAAACTATTACACGAGAGTAATCATCCTCATGACCATTTACTACTGACCATTTCAAGAAGATATGGATGTCTTCTCCATCTAATCTTTTATCTACTTTATCCATCTTGTGTTCAGTTTCACCATTGGCGATATGTTCTACGACTTCTTTGAAAGACGGTATAGACTTTTCATCGAATATTTCGGATAAACCGTTCTTAAATTCTTCGATAGAATCAGCCTTGTACATATCCAAAACAGAATCGTTGATTGAGATGATTTTCACATCCCTTATCAATTCTCTTACAAATTCTTGATGGTCGTCTAGATATTGCCCTATATCTTCAACACCTTTTTCTTTTAACTCATCTACCTTCTTTTTTACTACAGAAAAATCTTCCTCCCATATCCCAATAGGAGATTCATGGAAAAGTTCCTTGAACCTTCTCTCGTTCTTTTCTATCTCTTCTTCCATCCTTTTTTGTTTAGTGATATCTTCAAAAACAATAGTATATCCTAATAATTCTTCATCTTCTATCTTGTCTAACATAATCCTCAAAAAGATCTGGTCTTCTGACTTCGTAACAGCTGTTGTTTCCAAACCGGAGACCTTCTCACCTTCCTCTATCTTTTCTATGTTCTTTTCTAAAAAGTCATCTTCCTCGAAAAAATCAATAGTATATCCCAACAGGTCTTTCTCAGAATATCCTGTTATTTCCTCTCCATATCTATTTACGAATATAACATCCATATCTTCGTCGAAAACTATAATTCCATTGTGTATCTGCTCGATGATCTTCTGATGTAAGTCTATAGATGTTTTGATATCCCCTCTTTTTTGTTTCAGGTCTTCAAATAGTTCTATATTGTTTTCAAGATTACTATTCAAAAAGTAAACCTCGCCAGAACTGACAAAATCTGAAGTTTCAACTATATCATTATCCGTCAATACACCTATATGATGCTTGACGGTCCGATAATTCACATCAAGTTTATTGGCCAATTGATTGATATTATATGGCCTTTCTTTTAGTAGTTCGATTATTTTTATTCTGTTTGCGCCTCCCTGTAGTCCTAGTAACAAGTAGGACAGTTTCTGTTTTAATGTGGGCATCAAATATACCAAGCTGTTTTGTCTTATTTAAACCTTTGAGTCAACTATAAAAGTATGAAATATTGTGTGAAATTATCAAAAAATAGTTGAACTCCACCTCTTTGGCCCATAACTATATAA
>JBNJDY010000034.1:0-15869 GCA_051745305.1 Thermoplasmatota archaeon | reverse complement strand
CATAATAACCAAAACATATATATAAAGAATCTCCCTGTGATGCGAATACCTGTAGGAGGATAATCCGTCAGGACTACAGGAGGTATTAACTTGGCAGATGAAAACATAATCAACGGCATAAGAAAAGCACTTGAAGATTCTCCAGAGAGGAACTTCAATCAAAGTCTAGAGTTGGCTATTAACCTCAGGGATATAGACCTTTCCAATCCCGATAATAGAATCAATGAGGAAATAGTTTTACCAAATGGACGTGGAAAAACCATAAAAGTAGGTGTTTTTGGAAGTGGTGAATTAGCTTTGAACGCTAGAGACACTGCAGATACTATTATAGAACCTGAAGAAATCGATGAAATTGCAGATGATAAAAGGGAGGCAAGAAAACTTGCAGAGGATCACCAGTTCTTTTTAGCAGAACCACCATTAATGCCTGTTATTGGTAGAGAGCTAGGAGCTATACTCGGACCAAAGGGTAAGATGCCAACTCCAGTTACACCTAATATGGATATAAACGATACGATCAATTCCCTAAAAAATACAGTACATGTAAGATCTAGGGATAGAATGACGTTCCATGCACCGATAGGCACTGAAAGTATGGATGTTGAAGACTTAATAGATAATGCAGACACCGTGATTAGACGTATAACAACTAATCTGGAGAGACGCGAGATGAACATAAAGAGCATCTATGTCAAAACGACAATGGGTCCTGCAGTGAGGATAATGTGAGATGATAACATGGACGGGATTCCAATTTGGAAGAAAAATGAAGTAGAACGGTTAACCAAGCTTTTAAAAAATAGTCCAGTAGTAGGGGTAGTTGATATAGAAGGTATTCCCTCCCTACAGATGCAACAAATGAGAGAAAAACTTAGGGGGAGCGTAAATCTTACTGTATCTAGGAATACATTAATTGAAAAAGCTTTGGAAAAGGTTTCTGATGATAGAGAAAATTTAGAAGAAATAAAAAATTACATTTCTGGACAAACTGCTTTGGTCACTACTGATTACAATCCTTTTAAACTATTCAAAAAAATGGAAGCGACTAAAACAAAAGCTCCAGCGAGGGGTGGTGAATCTGCTCCCGAGAATATCAAAGTAGAAAAGGGAGATACACCTTTCAAACCAGGTCCCATCGTTGGTGATCTTCAAAAAGCAGGGATACCTGCATCAATTCAAGGCGGTAAGGTCGTAATCAACAAAACAAGGGTTGTAGTTAAAGAAGGTGAAGAGATTTCAAAAGACCTAGCTACAATGTTAACTAGATTAGAGATTCAACCGATCACAGTCGGTTTAGACTTGAGAGTCAGTTATGAAGACGGTAATCTTTATGAAAAAGATGTGTTAGATATAGATAGTTCAGAGTTTGAAGGTCAGATAAAACAAGGTGCTTTAGCAGCCTTTAACTTATCTATCAATGCGGGATATCCAACTAAGAATAACATTAGTTCAATGATCATGAAAGCTCATAATGACGCTTTCAGTCTTGCTTTAAATTCAGACATAATAACCGATGAAACCATCAAACTCAAACTAACACAGGCACAAAGAGATATGCTTGGCATTGCAGCTAAGCTTAATCCAAACGCTTTAGATGATGAGCTTCTAAAGCAGCTTGGTATCGAAACTGACGATTCTGACGAAAGCTCAGAAGATGAAAAAGAACCAAAAGAAGATGGATTAAATGAAAAATCAGATGAAAAGAATGATGAAGAACAAGAAGAGTAATAAAAATAATATAAAATTCAATATGGAGGTATGAAATATGGAATATGTATATAGTGCTTTGGTGCTTCACTCAGCTGGGAAAGATATCACGGAAGACGCGATCGAAAAGATCCTAGAAGCTGCTGGTATCGAACCCGATGAATCACGGATAAAGGCTCTTACAGCTTCTTTAGAAGAAGTTGATATTGAAGACGCAATCAAAGAAGGTATAGCTATGCCTTCAGCTGGCGCTGCACCCGCACCCGAAAAAGAAGAAAAGGAAGAAGAGGAAGAGGAAGAAGAGGAAGAAGAAAGAGACGAAGAAAAGGAAAAAGAAGAAGCTGCAGCAGGGCTAGGATCATTGTTCTAGATTAAAGGACAACCCTGTCCTTAGTTTCTTTCTATTTAAGAACCTCTTATCCAAAACCTTTTCAAAATTTTAATTTTTAATATTTTAATCTAGTTTATCCATTAAACCATTTTCAATCTAATCCAATCCATAAATATTAATAATGGTTTACAGATACTGGTAACAGACATTTAAATTATATAAGGGGCGAATGATGATGGAATCGATAGTGAATAATGCTCTTTCCGATAAAAAAACAACTAAGCAACAAAATAAATTTAAAGACGAAACAGCCGATGAAGAACTAAAAAATGTTTTAAAAGACTTAAAAACGAAAATATACATAGTTGGACTCGGTGGAGCGGGATGTAACACAATTAACAGAATTTCTGATGAAGGTATAAGAGGGGCTGAATTAGTCGCTGCTAATACTGATGCACAAGATCTTCTTTCCACTAGAGCAAATAGAAAAATTCTCATGGGAAAAAGGATTACTAGAGGATTAGGAGCTGGTGCGAAACCTGAAGTCGGACAAAAAGCAGCAGAAGAAGCAGAGGAAAAATTTCAAGAAATTCTAGGAGATGCTGATATTGTATTTTTGACGTGCGGTTTGGGAGGAGGAACTGGAACTGGTTCTGTAGGAACTGCTGCTAAAATTGCTAAAGAAGCTGGGGCACTCACGATAGCTGTACTTACCAGACCATTCAATGCGGAAGGAAAATCAAGAGCTCAAAATGCACAGTGGGGTATTGAACGTCTGAGAGGTGTTGCTGACACTGTAATCACTATACCTAACGATAAATTATTAGAACTCGTTCCTAGACTTTCTCTAAACAAAGCTTTTAAAGTTGCAGATGAGATTTTGATGAGATCTATCAAAGGTATGACAGAGATAGTTACAAAACCAGGACTCGTAAATTTGGATTTTAACGACCTCAAAACAATCATGGAAAGTTCTGGACAAGCCATGATAGGTATGGGAGAATCCACAGCAAATAGTAATCAACGAGCTTTAGAAGCCATCGACCAAGCTATCAATTCACCTTTATTGGATGTGGATATCAGTGAAGCTACGGGAGCTTTATTAAATGTAACCGGTGATTCTAATATGACTGTGGGGGAAGCAGAAGCAGTAGCAGAAGAAATTGAAAAGAAGATCAAACCCGGAGCTAAAATAATATGGGGATGTCGAGTTGATCCTACAATGGATGATAAATTAAGAGTCATGCTTGTTGCTACAGGTGTTAAATCAGATCACATCTATGGTAAAGATCCACAAAGAAAAGGATCTGTTGAACAAGTTTATTAATCAGCCATTGCCAAAAACTTTACTCGCTATAAATTCATATACAAAACGAGCGGCTAAATTGGAGGTTATCTCCCCATTATCAAAATTTGGATTAGTTTCTACGATGTCCAAACCAACAATTGAGGGAGATAAATCCCTTATAATATTTTTAACCGTTTTAGGTTTTAAACCGAATGGTTCTGGATTACCCACACCTGGAGCATAGGAAGGATCTATCACGTCCATATCTATAGACATGTAAATAGGGTTTTCACTTTTAAATTGGAACTTGAAATCTCTTTCGTCAATATTTAGAGAATTTATATATTCAATTTTTTTAGTCCTTGACTCTTCTTCAGATATAGATCGAACTCCTATCACTGTCAAATTTTTTACTATGTCTAATTCTGATATTCTTCTCACAGCTGTAGCATGACTATGTTTCATACCTTCGTACTTATTTCTGTAATCTAAATGAGCATCTAGGACAACTACATCTATTTTACAGAATTTTTTTTCCAAACCTTTCACAATAAAGGGGGAAACAGAATGTTCGCCGCCAAGAACGATAGGAACCTTATCGTTACTTACGATGTCAGAGATATTCTGGTCGATATCACTACCCATTTCCTTTACATCATCATATTTCTTAAGATTTCCTTTGTCATGGATGGCAATATCAGATAAAGATATACCGTATTCCATCATGTAAGGTTCGAAACAAAACGAAGCTGATCGTATGGAATCTGGCGCATGGGCAGTTCCGGCTCTAAAAGAGGAAGTTTTATCGAAAGGGACACCTATAATTACAAATTCAGATTCTTTATAAGGTGAATTGGCGCCTGCGAACATATCTATGTAAAAGGTAGATTTTATACTCTTGTTATTTTCTTTCTACCCATAGCGGTCATGTAGTTAACTTCTTGTCCCTGCTCAATATTTTCAAGTATTTCGTCATCATCTATAGCGATATTGAAAGTCTTATAATCATTGAGATCCATTATTTTTGCTTCATCTCCAGATAGACTGATTACCTGGCCTTTCTTTTTATCGATGATAGGTACTTTCACTTTGTGGGTTACAGGATTTACCATACTGTGTTTTTTCTCATCGAATATACCTATTGCCTCGATCCTAGCTTTTGCCTCACCATGTTTACCTGGTTTAGAAACATCTATTTTCTTTATTTTACAAGGTTCGTCATCGATTACGACATATCTGTTTTCTTTCAAATTCCGTATTTCGTCTTGTTCCCATGCCATATTATCTAGCTCCTTACAGTAAGTTATACTATTAAAAAGATTAGGTTGAGGAAAGGTGTTTTATATCTTTCCTGTTTCCCTAGCCAATTCTTCTGCTTCCTCGATATGATCTCTTAAAACAGATAGACCTCTCTGCCAGAATTCAGGGTCTGTAATATCTACTCCTATCCTTTCCAATAGATTTTTAGGATCATCTGATCCCCCAGCCTTTAAGAGATCGATATATTTAGGTACAAATTCATCTCCCTGTTTCTTATACATGTCATATAATGCTAATACCAAAAGTTCACCGAAAGCATAGGCATAACAATAGAACGGATAATGTACAAAGTGGAGAACATATGACCACCACCATCCGTATTCATCTCTTAGTTCTAATACATCTCCGAATTCCTTTTCATTCGCTTCTATCCATAGTTGATTGATTTGTTCAGGCTTCAGTTCACCTTTTTCCCTCTGTGCTCGATGTAATTTCTGTTCAAACCTAGTCATTATTACTTGCCTAAATACCGTAGCAAAATCACTTTGTAGTTTGTCTGAGAGTAATATCAATCGTTTTTCTGGATCTTCAGTTTCATTCATCAATTTATCGAATAAAAGCATCTCTCCAAACACACTAGCCATTTCAGCAGTGGTTAATGGAGTACTCTGCTGTAAAACACCTTTATCTCGAGCTAGATATTGATGAACACCATGACCTAATTCGTGGGCCATTGTCATAGTATCACTAGTTTTATCTGTGAAATTTAAAAGTATGTACGGGTGTACTGAAGGAACCGTACTAGCACTATAAGCTCCTCCTCTTTTACCAGCTTTTAATTCTGCATCGATCCAGTTATTTTCGAAGAATTTTTCAGCTATTTCCCTCATTTTTGGAGTGAATTTTTCATATGCATCTAAAACTTTTTCTTTACTCTCTTCAAAATTTGCTTCGGGTATGGTACCCGGTAAAGGATCGTACCGATCATAATCGTATAATTCATCTAGATCCATTATTTCTTTTTTGAGCTCGTAATACTTTTGAACGATATCCATATTATCGATTACAGCTTCCATCAATGCATCTACAGTATCCCTGTCTACACGATTATCCAGGTTTCTTGGCATCATTGGGTCTGGATAGTCTCTAAAATCACATATCGTTGAATGATTCTGCACTACATTATTAAATATGAATGTTAGCAATTTATTTTTGTTTTTTAGGGCTTCAGTAACAGCATCTGATGCTTTCTTTCTCTTTTCTCTATCTTTTTCATAAAGTACAGACAAAGCTTGGTCCAATACCATTTTTTGTTTCTCACCTTCATGTTCAAATTCAACTTCTATCTCTCCAATAGTTTGATCAAATAAACGCACGAATGCATCTTTTGCTGTATTCTGTAAAGACTCAATTATCTGTTCTTCATCCTCAGATAACATGTAAGGTTCATAGCGCCGCCAGTGTCTCAAATAATTCTTATAATTCTCAAGTGCCTCTGCGCCCATGTACTCTTCAGCCTTATCTTTATCAAGACTCTGCCACTCTAATTCAAAAAATATCATCTTGTTTTTAACATCAGACATCTTTTTTTGAGATTTTTGAACAAGTGCTCCCCTGTCTGGGTCTTGGGTATCAAGCGAATAAAACAATTGAGCAAAAGAATAAACTTTTGCTATTCTCTCGTATATCTTTTCATACCACATCATCGCTTTATTAAACTCCTTAGGGGTTAACTGGCCTTTCTCTATCTTTCCTTTGTATTCATTCCTAAACTGTTCAGCCTCTTCCAACGATTTATCGATATCCTTTTGAATAATAGGATCATTATGATCTTCATAGAGGTCAGAAAGATCCCATCTAACCCCATCAGCACTACTTGATTTGTTTTTCTGCATGTTTCTCCACCGAGAAGGGTATTTACATTAAATAAATTAAACTTTCGCCTAAAGATACATATAAAGCATATAAAACTCATATAGAACTAGGTTTGATTTATTTACTCAATATTAAAATAACTTCGATATATTTTATTATTGTATTATAGATAAAAAAACAAGTTCGCGGTTGCGTTATTAACAGTTATTTAACATCTGTCGAAATGAAATGGGGTAGATTTGGAAAAGAGGAATCCCTTAAAGATTTAAGCATAAAATGTAGAATTAAGGATGAATATTATTATACAAATAAAATCAAGATTTCGATTCTAAGATGGATCAAGGGGAAAAAGGTAGATCTGATGTATTGTTGAAAACACAAAATAGTGAGGGAGTTACCTGTTATGCATATAAAGGTGTCCTTAAAGGTATATTAGAAAAAACAAACCATGTAGGATCTGTAAAAATTAAATCTTATAACGATGACTTTTGTGAATATGAAATTAGATATTAGTTTTTAATCAAAATATTCATCTTCGTCATCTATCAACTTACGTTTTCTATAGGGCGGTAAAATCAAATATCCAGGATAACTTTGCAAATTAATTGAAGGGCTTTCTAAAGAATCCTTATCTAGAAATTCATTTTCAAGAAAAAACTTCCTAGCTCGTTCATTTATTGGTTTAGTGATCAAATATCCTGGAGTTTCCTCAGCCATAAGGAGTAGAAGCCTGTAACCTATACCCTTTCCTCTATCCTCTACCGCGATTTCAATTGTCCTCAAAACATACACAGGTTCGCCATCTAAAGCATATTCCGTCCATTCTTCTCCATATACCCAACCTAAAATCTCCTTGTCTTCTGCACAAATGATGAATATAGGTCTTGGGAATTTTCTTAACCATGTTTTAAAAGTTTTCACGTAGTCCGGAATCCCCAGGTTATATAGAAGGGAAAAACTTGCAGACCCAACTTCATCTATAATGAACCTATCTACGTCTTCAGGTTCTGTAAGCTGAATGAATTTCCTGCCCCTGTGTTCTCTCAGGACTTCCAAGATAAACAACCATCTTTCATTAGTTATTCTGTATACAATATCCAGACACAGTCATTATTCCGCATGGTCATATTCAATTCTGTTTCCGTTACATCTGCTTTATCAAGCAAAATTGGTAACCATTCGTTAGGTGCCCGTTTTTCATCTGCATTTGGGGTGACAGCCTCTATTTGGGCATATTTTACAGTTTTGCCCGCTACTTTAATCCTTTCAGCTGCTGCCTTCCTAAATGTCTGGTGAATTATACATTGAGAATCTACTGCACCTGGTTTTACTGTAGAATTGTAATATTCAGCAACTTCTTTATGAATGTCTGCAAATTCACCGATCCTTTTTGTGTACTCCTGCCAACCTTCAGTGAAAGGACATGTCTCCGTAACGACGCAGTTTTCAGTAGGACAATGTACATCTTCAAAAGATGAAATAATCGATTCACCTTTGAGTAGACTTTCCATGAAATCATCCCAACTGCTGTATTCTTCTTTAGGCATGCTTTTTGCTAATGATGTTGCAAGACTCATAAGATAGTTATTCATACCTGCGGCTCCCTGTTTGTCTCCGATATCTTCCAAAAAGAGATATGCAGCAACATCAACAAATGGATTGTGTCTTCCTAACTTTGCTTTATATAGGTCATCATATAGATCTTCTTTCATATTTATTCATCCTCCTCGTTACCTCTTAGTCTAGCACCTTTCATAAGTATACCATAAACGCAGGCATAGTTTCTCAATAGACTTCTCACGTACTCTGGGTTAATACCGATTCGTTCAAGACTTACTCTGTTGATCTTAGTATCGCCTCTAAAACCTCGATTCGCCAGTTGTACACATTCTAAAGGTTGATTCTCAACAGTTATATTTTTGGAGACCTCTGATCTGAATTTCTGATGGATAACACAGAAATTACAGGTAGCTGTATTTTGAACCGTGTTGTTATATTCCTCAGCCACTGCTCTATCCGCATCTGGAATTTCTCCTACACTATACCTGATTCGTTTTATAGTAGGTGTGAAAACACATTCTTTCAATGCATATATGTAACCTACTACATCTCCGTCTACATCTGTTATCGCTAGGTCTGTCAATGCGGTAACATCACCTTCAATAGAGAATGCGGTTCTTCCTTCCTTCAAAGCAACGTTGAATGAAGGCCAGCCCATATAGGCCTCTTCACCGATCCTTTTGGCTAGGTTTTCTCCTACTCTTGACCAGTATTGAATTGCTCCCTCAATACCGGCTTTTTCGCTCATATTTTTTATCAAAGACACTAACGCTACATCTAACACTTTATTCTACCTCCTTTTGTTTTAAGTAAATGGTCCACCTATTACGTTTGGTAGTGGACACTTTATTTTTTTCTATCAGTATTTTTAGTATTTCTTCAATCTCAGATTTATCATAATCTTCAAATTGCTTATCTAGTTGATGGATTGTACAGCCATCATCTGGTATTTCATCAATTACCAGCCTTTCTTTATCCGTAATATCATCTTCTTCAATTTCCTTAGATTCCTCTTCGTTTACATTTGAATCTAATTCTTCATCAACTTCCTCAATCGTTTCTTCTACTTCATTCCCTTCAGTAAAACTTTTATCAAATACAATACCCGAAAAATCTGTTTCACCTATATTTTTATCAGATTCTTGAATTTCTTTTCCTGATGAATCTATACCTACTTCAGTTCCTTCTAGATCGCCTTCCACTTCCTCAGATTTTTCATCAATATCCTCATCAGATTCTTGAATTTCTTCTCCTGATGAATCTGTATCTACTTCGGTTCCTTCAATCCCCTCTTCATCTATCTGATCTTTTTTCTCCTCAGATAGTTCTTTATCTTCATCTTCGATTTCCTTTTCTTCAGGTCTCACATAAACAGTCCATCTACCCCTTTTTTCTACTTCTACTTTACCTTTATCACATAAACTTTTTAACTCAGATTCTACATCGTCGATTTCATCCCCTACTTCCTTTTGTAACTTCTTCAAAGTAGCTCCATCGTTAGGTATAGCATAATATACGAATTTTTCATCTTCGGTAAGCGAGTATTCATCTTCCTTAACGTTTTCTTTAAGGGTGTTTACATCATCTTGTACTATAGATAAACTCATTTCAAAATCAGATGTGATATTTTCTATCCTTTCTTCCATGACTTCGTTCTTCTCTTTGATATTTTTTAATCCTTCAGAGATTTCATCTATATCTAAACCTTCAAACATATCTTCTAATTCAGATAATCTGTAATTTAAATCAGTATATTTATTGGACACATCTTTGTCTAATTTATCTTCTATTTCAGATAGTCTTGTTTCCATTTCAGAGTGTTTGTTTTCTAGCTCATTTTCGATACTCTTTATTCCTAGTTCAACATCTTCAAGACCATCTTCTAATCTAGAACTTTTATCTAGTAGAGTGATGGTCTTCTTTATAACAAATTCTAACCCTTCAGCATTGACCATAGCTCTAAAATTTCTCGGATTATAATTGGGTATTCTCTCGCTTAATTTCTGGACGAGTTCTCTGAAAGTACTATGAATTTGTTTTGAAGAGATTAGATTATTCTCTATACTCGATACAAGGTTCCGAATATTAATATCTCTTCCATCATATTGGAACAATTCACTACCACTTGTCCTCATCCTCATATTCTCAAGTTCTTCCTGGATGATCAAGTTAGCTTCATGGTTACCGAGGTTTTCTCTCATCTCTTCAATTATTTCATTCAATATTTTTTGATATATACTTTCCAATAGCACTGGAGGAATATTAGACACATCTATTTCTTCTCCAAAACCTACTTCCCGCATTACTTCATTTAACCGTTCATCTACCTCGTCGATATCTCCCTCTACATTTTCGACTTTCTTTTCAACAACTTCTTTCTCAGCCTTTTGTTCTGTTTTTTGCTTAACCTCGCCAAGTTCATAGCTTGTGTTATCCATGAAACTCTGTAGATTGTTTTTTAAATTGTTGATAGTGTTTTTAAAACGACTGTAATCTTCTTCAATAGTTTCCAAGGTATTGATAATCTCCCCACTGAGATTATCTTGTTTGCTCTGCTTTTGGACGGGTCGATTACCCTTTTTTTGCACGGCATTTTCATTTTCAGCCATATAGATTCTATTCCCCTATTAGAGATAGGTTTTCAATTTCTTTCCCAACTCTTTTTTCCATTGTTTCTTATATCGTTCTGCCTGGATGTCACCAACTACGGAACGAAGATGTTCATCTACGACTTTCTCTAAGAAATCATACCACATATCATCTTCCATGTACGGAGCTGAAGTACCCATCTCATTGAATGTAACAGAAACAATTTGATCAAGCTGACCAACACCAACAGCTTTTTTTATTTTATCTTTCATAAACTCTAATATTTCTTCATTTTTCTTATAACTCTTAGTATGAGTGAATCGATCAACGAAAAGCTGTCTAGTAAGTCGATTTAATTCATCCTGGACATCTTCTGGATACGATTGAATAGTCTTTTCGCTAAAATCCTTTTGTTCAAAGATGTGTTTTAAAACAGTAGTAGCTTTCATTACTTCATCCAATTTGGTCCCCATATCACTTATTGCTGATTTCTTGGTTAATAAAGAAGCTAAAAATGAATTCCCACCAACAGCAGCAACTATAGCCATCCCAGATTTCCATCGTTCTATTGAGACTTCTAGATCCTCACCCTTCAATTTACTACAAAGACTTGTCAAATTTCCTTTGAAGGTGTTAAGTAACCTGTATTGGTCCGGTTTTAAATCATCTGGGATCGAGGTAGCAAATATTCTACCCCCAACTCCAATAAAGAGAGCTAGATCTATATCTGCTCTCTCTCTTAAGTTTTTTAATTCCATCTCGAGCATGTACTTAAGTTGGGAGACGTTTTCAGCCTCCATCCGCCTATCTAATCTTTTTTTCTTGCTCGTTGGGGGACACACATATATCAACTCATTCTTCTTTATATGAGGAAAGCATTATATCCAATATTTCATCCGGGGAATAATCATAGTTCCATTGTTTTTTCATCCTTTCTATTTTCTCAATCACTGTTTCAGGTAAATCTATGTGTCTAGCTGTTTTTAATGCTTCGTCAAATGCTTCGTCATAACTTTCTTTCTTCTCTTTCTTTATCTCAACAGTGGTTGATCTTACAACGACACCAGCTCCTCTTACGAACACATAGGGATATAATCCTTCTCCATGGTTCGTACCTCTCATCTTAACTATCTTAAATGTTCTGTTAAATGCACCACCAACAGGGTAGTACTCTAAATGGAACACACCATCAGATAGATAGATCGGTAAAAGAACATCGGATCCTATAATCTCCCCAGGTTTAGAATGTTCTTCTACTGTTGCCATAACTGTACCTAACTCTTTTAACGGTCTGAACAATTTCTCTATTAATTCTCTCTGTTCCAACCTATCTTCTGTTGACCAAATCACAGGTGTTAGAGGATCAATAGCAACTCTAGTCTTAATATCATAATCTTTTCTAGCCTGGACTAGTTTCGGAAGCTGTTCTTCTATCATCTCTCTAAAATTTTGTCCACTCAAATGTATAAAGAATAGAGACTCTTCATGATGCTTCTTCATATCCCAGCCCATCATCTCTGCTTCTTTCATGATCTGCTCTGGGGATTCCTCAAGAGTAACGAAAAGTGCCTGTTCTCCTTGTTCTATGCCCTTCATTACAAACTGGATGGCAAAGGTTGTTTTACCCGTACCACTCGCTCCTACCGTTGTAATAGCAGAATTTTCAATTAGACCACCTTCAATAAGTTGGTCAACTCCATATATACCTGTTTTTATTCTATTGACCATATTACTCACCTTTGTATATTCTTTTTATATTTTATATATTCGGGTTAATCCTCATCTTTTTTAAGTTGTTTTGATACCAATTGTGCGAAACTTTTACTTTTTTCAGCTTCGTTTGCTAAATTTACTACATCTGAAGACTCGATTTCCTCTTCTTCATTTGAAACACTACTACTTATCGCTTCTGCCAAAGAGTCTGAGTCTGCGATCACTTGTGAAATCTCCGACATTGTTTTCCACGGAGGTTCTTTCTGTTCAGATATCTCATCAACTACACTTTGGCCATATTTATGATATGTCTGTCCAATCTTAGTCAGAGACATATCCGATTCTAATATGTGATATGATTGTAATATATCTATCCGATATTTGATTTCCTCTTCAGAAAGTTGCAAGTCAGATGCGATTTCGTCTAAATCATCGTCGTCGACTACATGATTTATTATTTTATCATCAGTTTCATCAAGTGCTATTTTATAAACAGCCAAGGGTTGAAGATTTACTTCAAATTTACAAACTTCGTCGCCTGCATTTATACACTCAATCTCTTTAACATCTGCAGGGATGTTCAAATCCTCAGAAAAGAAATCACTTAATGCATCGGCTACTATATAACAAGTTTTTTTGCCTTTTACATCAGGGTATAGTTCTTTGACATTATTATCCTTATTAATAATAATCAACCTAAAATTTTCTTTTTCACCCAGTGAAAAACTACCTAAACCGATTTTAGAAAATAAATTGTGTATGTATTGAAAAACTGCTGTGTTTTTTGCTTGGTTAGCATTTCTAGATTTTAAAAGTTTTCTAGTTTCGTATTCTGGAACTTTGGACGACTCTATAGCCGCATTAATAGCTGATTCTAGTTTAGTAAGTTTACCTAATGCAGCCATTTTTCTTGCTAATCCGCCATTATTATTAACCATATCATGCCTCCAATGCCTTCATAAAATCACCATCGTCCTTCAATACTCTTTTGGCCTTTTCGGTTATTTCACCATCTTTGATAAGCCCATCGTTTTCAGCATCTTCGATATAGTTTCTAACTTCTGAATATTTAAGACCCAATAAATCGGAAATAGTATTGATATTTTGAATGCCCAGCCCCCATAATTTTAAAATTGCAAGTAAAGGTTCTTCCTCATCCCCTTCATGTTTAACATAAGGAAGAAGCAGATGTCTTAACGCTAATAGTTTCTCGGCATAACCTCCCATTACTGTAATCTTCATCGATGGTATTCTAAATTCTAACTTCGGGGGATCTTTTTGGACTACCTCGATTTTTTCTAATTTATCCAATGGGATTTCATACCATTTTTGATCACTCTTGAAAAACAGATTAGACAACGATAAAAATAAACCACCTTCTTTTTTTAATATATCAAATTTTAGATCCCTGTGTTCTTTTTCTATCTCGAATTTAACATCGTCGACCTTTTGTGCCTTCAAGAAATTTACACCTGAAAAGAAAACTACACAATCGTTTAAAAAACTTTCGATATAATAATGGCAAAATATAACTATGGTATAATGTATAAATTAAACACCCAGTGTCTAAATTTATTAAATATGGTGTTTTTTGTTAATATAAACTGTAGATTTCAGAATTCTATTATTATATTATCCGCAGTTAATATAGGTATTCTTCTTTTACCTACTTTTTCCAAATCGATTAGGCCATTGTCAAAAAGAACTTTTACGTCATCATACACATTCTTATAATCCCTATCTAGTTTATTTGCTAAATCTTGTATAGATTTAACTTCGTTTTTAGCGATATATTCCATAAGATAAACCCTTTTATGCGTCATAACAGAAAGAGATTTTTCAGAGTGAGAGATTGTTTCTTCTTTGTAATCTGCACCCTTTTGAAGATACTCTATAATTTGTAATTTATCGACGAGTTCAGGTTCTGTACATCCTGCTCTTGACACTTTTTGTCTTAATCTATCTACAGATTCAAACTCATCAAGAATTTGATTTTTAAGCGTTTCCTTTTCATTTTCATTGTATTTTTTTCTTAATTTGATTTGAATTTGTATCACCTCATAATTTTTTGATATCCATGTTTAATATGTTCTTACCAAATATGTCAATTAGTTCAAGGACTTCTTTTAAACTTTTATCTCGCGTTGATGAAGTATCAAGTAAATTACCATTGTCATCAAAGCTATCTACATGTGGTTGACTCTGGTAATTATCCCATCTAACTGATGTTTTCCACTCACTACCATTTAATATCTGGTAATTATAACTGTAATAAACCATCTGTTTATCTTTCTTGATCTCTAAAGATTTAACCCTTTGATTATCTCTTAAACGATATATCTTCTTTTCTATGATCATGAAAAGGCCTTCTCCCCTAAAGGAAACTCTTTCAATATAGACTTTAATTCCTCTATCTCTTCACGAGCGTCTTTACAAACACTTCCTTTTTGTATTATAGATGAGGATAGATTTGTTTCTACGCCATCATAGGGATTGTCACGCCCCAATAAACCAGAGAGAACAATGTGCAATAATTTACCATTAAATTTTTCATAACCCCCTTCCATAACCAATGCTAATTTATTTTTATACCGTTTGCCTAATTCAGAAGAAATGTAATAATAGCTATCTGATGTATAACTCAATCCAACGACTGTGTCAGATTGATGCGAATCGAATCCATTGCACCCTATCACAAAATCAGGATCAAAGGCATCAGCTAAAGGAAATATTATCTCTTTAAAAGATTTTATTAACTCACTATCACCCGCTCCTCTAGGAAGGCATATATTAACGCAATAACCTCTGCCTGCAGATTTTCCTATTTGATGAGAAAAACCATCATGAGGATAAAAACCCTCAGGGTCCCTATGAACAGATATAGTTAACACATCAGGATCAGAATAAAAGGTTCTCATTGTTCCATTAGCTGCGTGTCCATCCCAATCAACAATCAAAATTTTTCTTTTGCGATTATTTTGAAGCCATCGAGTGGCGATAGCCGCGTTATTATACAGACAATATCCGCCATAATTATCTGGAAGTGCATGATGACCCGGTGGTCGTATCAGAGCAAAACCTGTTTGATAATCAGATAAAACCCTTTTACAGACTCCGATAGCACCTCCAGCAGAAAATCTAGCAGCTTTACAAGATCCCTTTTGAACATAAGTAGAATCCCCGAGGAAACCTCCTCCCTTCTTACAATAATCTTCAATAAAATCTACATATGTTCTTTCATGAACCTTTAACAGATCTTCACGAGTGGCGGGTTCGTAATCTTCCAAAAGGTCATAAAAGTCCAAAATGTCTGATCTATTCTTTATATATCTATAACCCTTTTCTAACCTCTCTGGGTTTTCACGGCTTACCATAGATGCACGATGAATACTATGTATTTTATTGTAAAGTAAAATTCCTTTTTTATCAGATAAAAATCTCAAGAAAAACACCTCTTTTCTGTTGCTGAAGTGCCCAAAACCAAATAAAAAACCAGCATATCGGAGATCATTATCATGATAAATGCCTTCTATAATTTATATCTTT
>JBNJDY010000033.1:0-15913 GCA_051745305.1 Thermoplasmatota archaeon | reverse complement strand
TTATCCCACAAATTGATGATTTCATCGTAAATTTCAGTACCAAGAGTATCTTCGAATTCTATGATACTTTTTCCAGCTATCATTGCATCCGTAACTCGTTTATCATAGGGTAATTCAGCAAAGATAGGTATAGAATTATCACTGCAGTAATCTCTGATCCTTTGAGACATTGTTGAATTTAGGTCGTATTTGTTTATGCATACACAACAATTGATATCGAAATGCTTAGTCATCTGGTGAACTCTCTCTAGGTCATGTATGCCAGACAAAGTTGGTTCCGTAACGATCACCACGAGATCGGAACCACTTATAGATGCGATCACCGGACAACCTATACCGGGAGCACCATCTATAAGAACCGATCCTTTCCCTTTCTCCTCGGCTTTCCTGCGTGCAGAATCCTTTACTTTTGTGACTAACTTACCAGATGCTTCCTCACCGATATGCAGTTTTGCATGCACCATAGGACCATACCTAGTTTCAGATTGGTAAACTTCCCCGGTGACTATCTCTTTTAATTCTAATACGTCAACCGGGCACACGTAAACGCAAGCTCCGCATCCTTCACATTTTAGTCCGTCAATTTCATAACTATCAGTAACAGCTTGGAATCTACATACATCCTTACATCTACCGCAATCTATGCATCCAGGTTCTTTAACAGCGATCTTAGAACCGTAAAAATCCTCTTTGAGTTCGATTTCAGGGTCTAATATCAGATGTAGATTGGATGCATCGACATCACAGTCTGCTAATAGATGATCCTCAGCCAGTGCTGCAAGTGAAGCAGTGATAGTAGTTTTACCCGTACCTCCTTTACCGCTGATCACCGCTATCTCCGATATTTCGGGACCTTCGGTCATCGAGTCACCCCTTGATTTGACTTTTCATAGATTTCTAATATCTCTGAATATACCTGCCGGAATTTTTCTTTCCATCCACTCATCTCTTTAACGAATGGTATTCCGTTAGAATACAACTCAGCTATTTTCCTACTTTGTGGAATTTTCAAAAGTATAGGTATATTTTCTTTTTTACAGTACTCTTCGACACCTTCAAATCCGGTACCTGCCATGTTGATGATCACACCGAAGGGTATGTGCATTTTTTTAACAACTTCTACGGACAATTTTAGGTCGTGGAATCCGAAAGGAGTTGGTTCCGTGACTAGCAATACGAAATCCATACCACTAAGTGACTCTATAACGGGACATCCCGTGCCGGCTGGTACATCAAAGATGTTGATTTTATTTTCTTCATCCTTAGAATACCTTTTTAAACCCTTGATCAACGGAGTAGATAAGGCCTCTCCGATATCTAAAATTCCCTGATAAAACTCTATATCGCTGCCGTTAATCTCCCCCGTTCCTTTCTCTATAACACCGATCCTTCTACTTTTTTCACTGATCGCATCTACGGGACATCCTATCGAACATAATCCACATGCGTGACAGAGTTCTTGAAAAACCAGAACTTCCTCTTTTAGAACAGCTAAAGCGTTGAATTCACAGAGTTCAGCACATTTTCCACAATGAGTGCAGACATCATTGTTTATCTCCGGTATCTTTAGTTCCATCTCTTCTATTTCTTCTGTTTCAACGTTCAAAAAAATGTTCGAATTTGGCTCTTCTACATCACAGTCGAACAGATTGATATTGTTCTCTAAGGAAAGTGCTAGGTTTACAGCTACCGTTGTTTTACCGGTTCCACCTTTCCCGCTAGCTATCGCGATTTTCATGGTATTTTAATCCGTATACAGTTTAAACTCAATGCCCTCTATCACACGCATTCGATTTACTAGCTTCATCCAACACTCCATTTTTCCACTGTTCTATTGCATCACCAACGGTCCCCGAAGCGCCGCAGTATACCTTGATCCCCATACTTTCGAACATAGCTACAGCTCTACGTCCTAAATTACTGGTCAACATAACATTTACACCTTCTTCAGCCATCAGTTCCGGGGGTTTACCCTGGCCGCCCATATGTTCACTTGTATTACTGATTATCTTCAAATCATCATTTTCATCATTGTAAACTACAAAAGCTGGGGCTCTTCCAAAGTGCGGGCTGATCTCTTCTTCCATTCCTCTTTCTCCCATACAGGGTATACTTACTTTCATCTTTTTCTACCTCTTTTTCTACTTTTATCTCCATAGTGACCTGGTACAGTTTGATCATCTAACCTCTCCAGCTCATCATTTTTCATCTTTTCCACGGCATCTTCAATTTTTCCAGAAGCTTTATAGACCTCGACTCCTGCGGAATCCAATGTTTTAAATGCATTAGGTCCAACATTTCCAGTTATCAACGCTTCAGCGCCACGATTTGCAATTATTTGAGCTGCTTGAACACCTGCACCTCCCATGGCGTCCTTATATTCGTTTTCCAAGCTCTCATATACCATACTTTTGGTATCTATGAATACGAAGTATGGAGCTCTTCCAAACCTTGATTCCACTGAGTCTTCAATGTTAGGTCCTTTCGAAGATATTGCTACTTTCATCTAATCACCTATATTTTCTTTTATTTTATTTACTATATTTTTAAATGCCTTTGTAGATTCAGAATCGATTTTCAAAAAAGATATCCCCTTTTCTCCACTTTTCATGATCTCCGGATCGATTGGTATTCTACCAAGATAAGGTACATCTAGATCCTGTGACATATTTTCTCCTCCACCTTCTCCAAAGAGTTTTATCTCTACACCACAATTCGGACAAATTAGGCTGTCCATATTTTCAACTACGCCTAGAACTTTCAAGTTGAGTTTTTTTGCGAAATTTATAGATTTTCTAACGGCCTGTAAAGCAACGTCCTGTGGTGTTGTGACTATCACTACTCCATCTATATCGGGAATTTGCTGAGCTATACTCAAGGGTTCATCACCGGTACCTGGAGGAAGATCGATGATCATGTAATCTATATCATTCCATTCAACATCTTCCAACATCTGGTTGATCATTTTCATCTTCATCGGTCCTCTCCAGATCACAGCGGAATCGTCGTTAGGTAAAAGGAAATCCATTGAAAGGACCGTGAGGTTATCATTTACTGAAACAGGTTCGATTTTATCTTGATTTGGTGTGAGTTTTTCTCCTTTGACACCAAGCATTTTTGGGATCGTAGGGCCGTGAAAATCACTATCAAAAACACCTACCTTGCTCCCTTCCTCCGATAAAGAAAATGCGAGGTTCGCAGCGACCGTACTTTTTCCAACTCCACCTTTACCACTCATCACTACTATCTTTTTCATGTTTTACACATATGTGTAACCATACTAAAAACTTTTGGTATACCTAACTTAAATAAAAAGTTTGATTATCAAAATTAAAAAAAGAAAAGGGTTTAGTATTGAATCACCTATATCCGTGTTTTACTTATCTAGATGGACGTCCATCTGTGGATAGGGTATGTTCAAACCAGCTTCATCGTATCCTTCTTTAAGCTGTTTCTGCAGTTCAAAGAATGTGTTCCAGTAATCCTCGGTTTTAACCCATGGTCTTACCGTTAATCCTACAAAAGAATCATCCATAGATTTCACTTTCACTTGTGGTTCCGGATCGTCTAGTACTTTTGGATGATCCCTCAATATATCCAAAGACGTCTTGATGGCCAAGTCCAGATCGTCATCGTAGCCTACACCGGTATCTATATCGACCCTTCTGATCCTGTTATGGTTATAATTTATAATATTGTTCCCCCATACCAATTTATTAGGTATGACTATACGTTTGTTGTCGGTGGTATCCAATTCGGTCAGACTTATACCTACATTTTTGATAACACCTTCTTCCCCATTGACCTCAACATAATGTCCACTCCTGAAAGGCTTTGTGATGGCTATCATCACACCGGCTGCTATGTTACTCAAAGTATCTCCCAAGGCGAAACCTAGAACGAAACCTAAGACAACTGAAAAGCTCACC
Organism: Thermoplasmatota archaeon; assembly: GCA_051745305.1. GTDB lineage: Archaea > Thermoplasmatota > Thermoplasmata > Halarchaeoplasmatales > Halarchaeoplasmataceae > Saliniplasma. Next base: position 11,984 of record JBNJDY010000033.1, on the reverse strand, counting down.
AATGCCGCACCTACCTGGAAGCCTAAGAACGATAAAGAAACACCGATAACGAAAACGTACAATACAATTCTCAGTATCCGTGTTGTAAATTCAGTAAGTATTTTACGGATGTTGTTCCTGAGCATCGCGTTCTTTATCATCCTCGATACGACTTTTACCAGTATCAGACCTACTAACAGTGTTATTATGAATAAAATCAAATTCCATAGACTTAATCCAACGTAGGGTAACTCCTCTTGAAGTCCATAACCAGCTATTTCCATATATTACCACCAACGGAAAATGGTACTAGCACTATTTCAAACCTTCTATTTTAATCAAAATACGGGAAAGTTTTTTAATAGTACTACAGTTTTTTGCACCTCAGATGGCGAAGAGAAAAAAAAGAGACAAGGAAGAAGAAGACGACTATGAATACGAATTCCCGGAATTCGATCGAAAAGAGTACATGCTGGATGAGTTAAGGAAGGGGAAATGCGTTTACATCAGCGTTGCTTTAGCTCCATTATTCTCGATATTAGCTCATTATGTTTTTATTTACTCAGGCCATCAAGCGATATTAGGTTTTTTGATAGGTTTGACTGGTTTAGGTTTACTCAAAACACTTTTCCAGATAGCTGGTGTAGAACTGGAAGAGTTAGGGAAAAAAGAATGGGCCTTGAGTGGAGCAATGTACCTATTCACTTTCCTTGCAGTATGGGTTATATTGATGAACCCTCCCTTCAGTGATTTTACAGCTCCAACATCGAATGAAATAGAGTTGGAGTTCGAGCAGGATGGGGAGATAGTAGCCCATGATAATGTAACATCCGGAGAGGAATACGACGTAACGGTTATAGCCACTATCACAGATAATACGGAGGTAGACCATGATAATATCCGTATCTTTATCGACGGGGATTGGTACGAGATGGAGTGGCAAACCGACACCCATGAGTATCACGTGACCTTTGAAAACACGGTTGTTGAAGACAGGAGTATGTCTGTAAGGATATCCATGCGAGATATTAACGATAACGAATCAGAGGTATCACACAGTTTACCTTTCAATTTCACACCTTGATTTGACGAAAAATCTTTTATAAACTTTCGATGTCTTATACCTGGAGAATTTGATGTCTGACGAAATAGTTTTGACCGTAAAAGAGGCTCCACAAGAAGATATAGGTAGAAACAGAGCCAGGATAGGCCCTAAGACCAGGATGAAGTTAGAAGTCGACGTCGGCGACGTTATAATGATCAAAGGAGAAAAGGACACCGTTGCCAAGATATTCAGACTTCATTCCGAAGACGAGGGCGAAGGGATAATACGCATCGATGGCCTGGTTAGGAAGAATGCCAAAGTATCGTTGGGGGACAGAGTGAAAGTAAAGAAAGTAGAAACTGTTCCAGCTAAAAAAGTCGTTATAGCTCCGGTGATCGAAGAAGGAAACCGTCTTCGTTTCGGAGAAGGTATAGAATCATATGTAAAGAAAAGACTCCTAGACCGACCTATAATGGCAGGTGATGCCATCGTTGTACCAGGGATAGCATTGATGGGAGGTAGTGTGCCTTTCATAGTGATCACTACAAATCCCATCGAGCCAGTAGAGGTCAATCAAGAAACTGAAGTCGTAGTCAAAGAAGAACCGGTCAGCGAATCCGAGATCATCGGTGCTACAAAGGTCACATATGAAGATGTTGGAGGGTTAGATGAAGAGTTAAAGAGAGTAAGGGAGATGATAGAATTACCTCTAAAACATCCGAACCTCTTCGATAGATTGGGTATCGACCCTCCTAAAGGTGTACTTTTATATGGTCCACCTGGAACAGGAAAAACCTGGATCGCTAAGGCCGTGGCAAATGAAGCTGGAGCCAATTTCTTTTCAGTCCAGGGGCCGGAGATCATGTCCAAATATTATGGTCAGAGTGAGGGAAAACTTAGAGAAAAATTTGAAGAAGCTGAAGAGCAATCCCCTTCCATTATCTTCATAGACGAGTTAGATTCGATAGCTCCTAAGCGGGATGATGTTCGAGGGGAGGTAGAGAGAAGAGTCGTGGCTCAGTTATTGACATTGATGGATGGTTTGACCCAGAGAGGTGAAACCATCGTCATAGCTGCAACCAATCGTGAAAGTGCAATTGATCCAGCCTTAAGAAGACCTGGAAGGTTCGATCGAGAGATCGAGATCGGACTCCCTGATAAAGAGGGTAGGATGGAGATCCTTCAGATACATACGAGAAGCATGCCTATAGCCGATGATGTTGATCTAGGAAGGTTAGCGGAGATGACTCATGGATTTGCCGGTGCTGACCTGGAATCCTTAGCTAAGGAGGCAGCGATGAGAGCTTTAAGGAGATATACCCCGGAATTTGATCTTGACGAACCTATTCCAAGTAATATTCTAGAACGGATGGAAGTCAACTCTAGGGACTTCCAGAACGCCCTACGTGAAATCGAACCTAGTAGTTTACGGGAGATAATGGTCGAGATACCAGAGATATCCTGGGAGGATATCGGAGGATTATACGACGCTAAAGAGAGATTGAGTGATTCTGTTGAAAGACCAATACAGGAATCGGAATCTTTCACGGATATGGGAATATCCCCTCCTAAGGGAATACTGCTTTATGGCCCGCCTGGAACGGGGAAAACAATGCTTGCTCAAGCCGTGGCATACGAAAGCGGTGCTAACTTCATATCGGTCAAAGGTCCAGAAATCTTATCAAAATGGGTCGGTGAGAGTGAGAAAGCTATCCGTGAGATATTCAAAAAGGCTCGACAGGCAGCTCCGTCCATCATATTTTTAGATGAATTAGATGCTTTAGCGCCTGAAAGGGGCGGAGATGGACGTGAGAATGTTACAGATAGGATAGTGAATCAGTTACTCACCAGCTTTGACAGCATCGAACCAAATACCGGCATCATCGTTATTGCCGCCACTAACCGTCCTGACAGGATAGATACCGCGTTGTTGAGGGCTGGGAGATTCGATCATTCATTGAATATATCGATACCAGATAAAGATGCAAGAGAAGAAATATTCATGATACACACGGAACGCATGCCCCTGTCAGACAACGTGGATTTCAGAGATTTAGTGAGAAGGACTGAACAATATGTTGGCGCGGATATAGAATCTATATGTAGGGAAGCCGGCCTTCTAGCTATAAAAGAGGGGTCAAAAGAGGTCAGCCAGGAACATTTCAATAAAGTTATCGATGAATCTATCCCATCTATCGACCAAGATATCTTAGATATGTATGAGGACTTAGAAGAGATGATGCAGAAGACCGTTAGGAGGAAGAAAGATTATAATGGGGTTGGATTATACAGGTAATGTAATCAGGATTGAAAATATCGAATGGAGGTATTAAGATATGAAAAAATTCGTGACCGAATTACGTGGTAAGACCGTGATGACGAACGACGGACAAATATTGGGTATGATAGACAATTTCGTGGTTAATACAGAATCAGGGGATATGGAACATGTATTGGTAACCCCTGCAGAGGAAATAGAACCACGATTATTCGATACTGATGCTGAGGGACGGCTGGTCTTACCGTTCAAGGGCATGAAAGCCGTCCGAGATGTAGTTGTCATGGAACATATCAGTATGGAATGAACGGGATACGAGGTCTCGTAGAAGAGAGTTGATTATACCCAGGTACAACTTTGGGTTGATCTAGTTTATATTTTGTCAGGAAGGACTGATATGGATAGTAGTTTAAAAAGACATATGGAAGAGCTGGGCATCATTCCTACTCAATCTCTAGGGCAGAATTTTTTGACAGATGAGAATATAGCCGATAGGATAGTAAACTCAGCAGAAGTAAAAAAAGACGAAACAATAGTGGAGATTGGTCCAGGTCTAGGTATTTTAACCGATCGTTTGGAAAAAGCTGCCGGCGAATTGATCATTATCGAGAAGGATAAAAAGTTATACGAACATCTTGAAAACAAATACACTCAAAAAGGTGTCGAAGTGATACATGGAGACGTTTTGGACATTGATTTACCAGAATTTGACAAAGTAGTATCCAATCTACCCTTTTCGATCTCATCCCCTATCACTTTCAAACTTTTAGAACAGGATTTTAATAGTGCCGTGTTGACCTATCAAAAAGAATACGCGGATAGGATGGTAGCTAAAGTTGGAGAGAAAAACTACTCACGATTATCTGTGATGGTGAGTACTCATGCCTCTGTAAACAGACTATTCAACATCCCGAAGGATCGGTTTTATCCTCCTCCTAAAGTGGACGCATCCGTGTTAAAACTGATCCCCAAAGAACCTGAATTCGACCTAAAATATCCTAAAGTTTTCGGAGAAGTTGTTAGACAGCTTTTCAGTTACAGAAGAAAGATGATCCGCAACGCTCTAAACACGGGTTTTGGGATCGAAAAGGATGAAGACATACCTTATCAAAATAAAAGAGTGGGTAATATCACCCCAGAACAGATAAACGAGATCACGGACTATTTAGTTGAAAACAAGATATTAGACATTTAGGCGAATTCTACACCGCATTTCGGACAGAATTTCACGTTTTCATCCACTTCTGTACTACACTCCGGGCATTCGAAAGTGATAGAACTTAGTTCGTTCCCGCACCCCGGGCAGAAATTATCCTCCTCGTCGACTTCTTTTCCACAGGAGGGACATGTCAACAACACTTCCATCTTAGTCCCACATTTCGGACAGAAGTTGTCTCCTTCTTTTCCTTCATAACCACACTCCGGGCAAATCTTCTCCCCTTCGTGGGAAATAGTTTTTTGAGTTGTACTTTCTCCGTCCTCGATCCTTTTGATCGTAGTATCTTTTATTACCTTATTTTCTGAGGATCCTCCAGTTTCTCCTCCTTCAGCTTCTTTCTTACTGATCTTTTTAAATTTAATCAGTCCGGCCTTGTCTTCATCTATCGCCTTTTTGCATCTCAGTGACAACTTTAAAGCTTCAGTATAATCGTCATCATCAAAACATATTTTTGCCTGTTTCAATAGTTCTTCAGCTTCAATGTTTCCACCTTCACTTTTCAACATGTCACTTGCCTGCTGGATCTCGAATTTAGATTCTAAATAATTTTCTGGTAAATTTTGGATCTTCTCTTTTTGTTTTCTCAGTTCTTCACTTTTAGCTTTTACTTCCTCATCCTCTTCATCCATTTCTAAATCATCGATCTCATCGATGGTGTAACCCTTTTTCATTTTTGAATCACCTTTATCTACTTTAGATCGGTCTATATCTTTAGAAACATCAGTAATTCCAGTACTCTGCTGATTCTTTTCCAACTTCGATTTTGCCTCTTCCGCTAGGGATATCGCCCGCGAGTAATCTCTTCCCTGTAAAGCTAGTTCAGCTCTATCGATGACGATTTCAGCACCACTGGTATTCTTGCCACTTCTCTTCATGACGTTTATTATACTTTTAGCACTCTTAACTGCATTATAGGCCTCGTCTTCCTTATCTAAGTTGGAAGAACTACGGACATTTGCGATACGCTTATCTTTTGTTTTCTCTAGAAATAGAAGTATAGCTGCTGAGAAGCCAATAAGAGTAGCAATTACTATGATTAGAAACCAAATAGGGCCAACTGTCATGTTACGAATATATTAAAGTCGCAGTTGAAATATAACAGTTTCGATTAATTTCACTCGGGATAAATTGGAGTAAGATTTTAAATATACTTATGTTTGGGGATAGGTGATGCAGTCATTGATAGGTGTACTGATCGCCTTCATGGTCTTGGGAACTTTGATCTATAAAAGAGTTGGATTTGGATACGCTATTCTGATAGCTGTCGGAGTTTTATTAGCTATATCTAATCCGACTTTAGAAGGTATAAACTGGCTGCTCGAAATTTCTTTAGAATTTGAAACCATCGAGTTGATATTGATCATCAATTTGATAGCTTTTCTAGGATTCCTTTACAGTGATTCTGGACAGGTCATGAGGATGATAAAAGAGCTAAGAGGAGCAGTCCCTGACAGAAGGCTGGTCATAGCATCTATACCGGCGATCTTTGGATTGATGCCCATGCCAGGGGGAGCATTAGTGTCGGCTCCGATGATAGATGATGAGGGAGACGAATTGAATGTAGATCCTGTTCACAAAACTTTTATGAACTGGTGGTTCAGGCATATTTGGTTCACCATTTATCCCCTATCCTTGGGACTGATATTGGCATCTAGCATCTCAGGAGTTAACCTATACAGAATAGCAATGTATAACATTCCGATATTTGCTATCCAGATCGTTTGTGGAGTTATATGGGGTATAGGTGGAATCGAAGCTGTAAAACCTGAACAACTATCTACTAAACCTATTTTACTCGTTTGGGAATTGATGCCCATTATATTGGCCCTATCGTTTAATATCATACTTGGCATACCTTTTTACTTAACACTACCGATCGCGATAGTATTTCTACTATTTCAGAATCGGGAGGAGTATGATTTCATAAAATTACCTTCCACAGCAAAGAAGGGTCTATCTTTTAATCTCATATTAGCTGCATATGGGATCATGCTCTTTAAAGGAATTATCGAGAGAACCAATGGTATCGACCCAGTTGTATCGTCTTTACAGAATCACGTACCTATTTTCATCGTAGTTGTTGTTGTGGCCCTTGCCATAGGTATGTTCTTGGGACACCTACCCAGTGCGATAGGTATCGGTGTTCCTGTTCTTTTGCCACTCTTGTCAATTGTATCCGCTAGAACAGTGGGAGTAATATACGTTTTCACATTCCTGGGATATGTTCTCAGTCCTGTACATCTATGTATAATACTCACCGTAGAATATTTTGGAACGAATCTTAAAGAATTTTACAGCCACATATGGAAACCATCCATTGTATTGATAATTTTCATATTTGTATGGATAACAATCTCTGGAGCAGTATTTCTGTTTTAATAAGAAAAAGAAGAATGGTGTTTTAGTTTTATTTTTTCTCTCTGATCTTATCGATCAAGAGAGGCAGTATCTCTTTCACGTCTCCAACGATGCCTAGATCGGCCATATCGAATATCGGAGCGTCTGAGTTTTTATTGATAGCTATTATCGTCTTCGCACCTCTGATACCAACGCGATGTTGGACAGCTCCAGAAACACCACAAACGATGTAGAGGTCCGGAGAAACCGTTTTCCCACTCTGACCTACTTGATGAGATTTTGGCATTATATCCTCTTCTACGATGGGTCGGCTGCAGCCGACCGCAGCGTTAAGTTCATCGGCTAATTCTTGAAGTAATTCAAAGTCCTCTTGACAATTTCCAACACCTCTGCCGCCGGATACGATCCTATCAGCTTCTTCAACGGATAAAACGCCCTTTTCATCTGCTTCTAAAACGTCTAAGATTTCAGTGGTGATTGAATCCAAATCGATCTTCACTTTTTCTTCGATCAATTTGTAATCTCTACCTGGCTTTGGTTCCATAGGTTCCATAACATGAGGTCTGACGGTAGCCATCTGCGGTCTTGTATTTGGACAAACGATATCCGCCATAACATTTCCACCGAATGCGGGTCTAGTCTGCTGGAGTACTTTTTGCCCCTCAATTTCTTTTATGGAAAGACCTGTGCAGTCAGCGGTCAATCCGAGACCCATGTGTCCTGCAACGGATGGAGCAAGATCTCTACCCAGATGGGTCGCACCGTATATGAAAACACTTGGTTTGTATCTTGAGATCAAAGTAGTAAGTGCAGTGGTGTAAGCTTCAGTTGTATACCCCTGTAAAGCCATATCATCTACAACGTAGACTTTTTCAGCTCCATATGCAGCTAATTCATCCGCTAGATCCGATATATCGTATCCTAACAGTACTGCACAGAGCTCTTCCCCGAGTTCATCAGCTAATTCTCTACCTTTCCCAAGTAATTGTGGTCCCGTTGCTTTTAACTCACCTTCATGCTGTTCAGCGAACACCCATACACCGCTGTATTCTGAGAAGTCCGCTCGTTGAGCTTTCAATTCGGGTTCGATAGCATCAACTGGACAGGCTGTTACACATGCACCGCATGAGATACAGAGCTCTTCCTTAAGTTTAGCCACCCCATCTTCCATATACAATGCATCAACTGGACATACTTTTACACATTTCTCACAGCCCGTACAAGTCTCTATATCGATGATGATCATAGTAACCCCTCCTCGTCCATGAACTCGATGATCTTTTCAACAGCGATCTCAGGTTTTTCATCGATCTTTATCCCTTCACCTTTTGGAGGAGGTGAATAAGTTCTAACCACAACGCTCTCGGAACCGTCTAGACCGTATTCCTCTTCATCCCCGCCTAGATCGTCGTACGTCCACTCGTCGAGAGGTTTCTTTTTGGCTTTCATAATGTCCCGAATGTTGGGTATTTTTGGTTCAAATCCGGGTTCAGGCATACATGCTATAACGGTAGGGAGTTTTGCTTTTATTCTTACGTGACCCTCATCGGTTTCCTTTTTACAGATTATATGTCCACTATCTTTATCCACTTCTTCGATCTCCGCAACAAAAGTCAATTGAGAGACACCCAACTGAGCAGCGACTTCAGGCCCTACTTGTGCAGTATTCCCATCAGATGCTTCTTGACCAGCGAATACTACATCGACATCTCCTAGTTTTTTGACCGCTCTACCCAAGGTGACCGCTGTAGCCCAAGTATCGGCTCCAGCGAAAACACGGTCCGTGAGAAGTACAGCACGGTCAGCACCGATAGCAAGACATTTCTTAAGAGCGTCTTTAGCCTGAGGAGGCCCCATGCTCACCGCGATGATCTCAACATCCTCGTCCATTTTTTCTTTTAAATCTATGGCTTCATTAAGTGCGAACTCGTCGAAGGCGTTGAGTACTGAAGGGACTCCTTCTCTGATTATTGTCCCAGTTTCTTCATCCACTTCGACTTCAGTCGTATCAGGAACTTGTTTTACCAGAACTACGAACCGCATATGACCACCTATTAATTTACTTGTACGGTATGTAATCTTTACCGAGGGTTTCTCTAGCTATGACCAGCTTCTGGATATTCGCTCCACCTTCTGCACCTACACAGTAAGACATAACACCTCTCCATGCGGTTTCAAAGATGTACTCCGAACTGTATCCAGCAGCTCCTAACCAATGCATGGCATCGTCGGCGGTATCCTTGGCGAGGTGAGGTACCTTGTATTTTATCATGGATATCCATTTTGCGATTTCCGTTGGTTTATAGGTTGTAGCTTTACCTGTCCTTTCAAGCCAACCCTCTTCGTCGTATCTCTTATCCTGCATCTTGGCGACTTTTTTAACCATCAGATCGCTGGCTTCTAAATCGATGTATCTCTCAACAAATGGGAACTGTATCCCTTCGTACTTGGCTAACGGTCTTCCGAATGTCTCTCTTTCTTTGATGTAATCCGCTGCCTCTTCCAAGATCCTTCTAGTAACTCCCACTGAGCTTGCACCGATCAGTATCCTAGCGTTATCAAAACCTTCCATGGTATAGTAGAAACCTTTTCCTTCTTCTCCGAGCATGTATTCATCTGGTATCCTCACATCTTCCATGATGAATCCAGAAGTAGATAATGATCCTCTTCCAGCGTCATCGTATGGTTCTTGGGGTTGGACACCATCTGCATCTATCGGTACGAAGAAAGCCGTCATGTTTTTATGAGGGGCTTCTGGGATCTTCGGGCCGGTCCTTACGTTGACCCAATATCCGCCGCCCATCCTTCTGCACTCTTCGATTCCGCTGATGAATGTTTTCTCACCGTTCAACACCCATTCATCTCCATCTTTTTCACCTGTCGATTCGAATCCAGCTACGTCGGATCCACCCTTTGGTTCAGTGGTGGCTATCCCTATGAATTTATCTCCTTGTATCGCTGGCTTGACAAATTTCTCTCTGACCACTTCGTTGGCATAACGGTTGATGGTGAATCCCCAACCAGTTTCGACAGCCATGAATCCAGCTGCGGTGGCTATACTAGGATCTATGTAACCGAGCTGTTCAGCGATAACAATCTGATCGCTCCACGTTAACCCCATCCCGCCCTGCTCCTCAGGGACGGTTCCCATTATCAGTCCTAACTCTGCTAATCCTTCTACGATATCCTCAGGGAATGGATGTCCTTCTCTATTGATCTTTATCACTCTTTCGAGTGGAAAATTTCTTTCCGCCCAGTCGTTTATGCTCTCTTTAAATAATTTCTGCTCCTCAGTTAAATCTCTATCATCTGATAATTTGGTCCTTGCCATGTTAACACCTATATGTTAATCGCTGAAAAATATCGCCTATATTATAAGGTTTCCCTCGACACACGTCTATATAACTTGATTTTCCTTTTTAATATCACAGTATTCGCAGTCCTCATCACAAGGTTCTATGTGTACCTGGATATTCACTTTTGTCTGTATTTTTTCCTTTAAAAGGTCTTTGATAGATTTCTCTACATCGGTGATCTTATCATGAGCATCGCCTACTTCAGTATGTTTTGGAACTATCAGATGGAATGATATCAAAAGACTATCTCCAGTTTCAGAGACCTCAATATTATGAATATCTTTAACATCTTTTCGATCGTTGACGATTTGAATTATGAACTCTTTGATCTGCTTAATCGGTGGTTGCCAGGGATCGAAATGAACTTCTACATCAGCGTTAAATTCCTTCTCTAATTTATATTCAAGTTCGTGCGCTATCTCGTGTCCTTTAATGGTTGTACATGGTTTCGAATGCATATGCAGTGAGATCGCTTTTTTATCACCATATTCGTGGACATGTATTTTATGGACGTCTGTAACTCCTGGATGTTCCAATGAAACTTTTTTGATATCACCTATCAATTCTTTGGAGGGTTTCTCACCTAGCAGCTTGTTGGCAGCCTTTTTGATATAATCCCCTCCTATATAACCTAGCAGTAACGCGATCCCTATACCAGTTAGAGGATCTAAAAACAAATAACCTTTTCCCGACCCGTAGATGGCGCCTATGACCAAAATTGTCGTGATAGCATCACCTCTGTGGTGCCAGGCATCGGCTTTTAAAGGATCCGAACCGGTTTTCTTACCCACGTAATAACTGATTTCGCCTATGATCTCTTTAGCTACAGCTGTTAAAAAAATGTAGAAATAGAAAGACCGACCCATAAATATCGGTTCTGGTCCGATCAAAAGTGATTGAATACCATCGGATAAGAATGTGACCGCGGCTAGGACGAGTATGATCCCAACCGTTAGAACAGCTATCTGATCTGCCCTCCCATGTCCAAATGGATGTTCTTCGTCCGCTGGTTTTTCAGCAATATGAAGACCTAATAAAACAGCTACGGAACTCGCGCTATCGGAAAGGCTGTGCATGGAATCAGATAATAGAGCTAAACTCCCGATCTGGAGGCCTATGAAGACCTTTACCACGAAGATAACTACGTTCAATAGGATGCTTGATAACGCCACGATCTTGCCTTTACCATATTTAGTCAACATCTCTAGGTAGGATGTACCCCTAAGGAATTAAATTTTATTGTGTTCGATACTTTTATACGGCCCAAATCCTTTTACTTTGATAAAGGTGAATGAAAATGGATTTAGAAATAGAAGGTAATTCAGCACTTGTTCTAGCATCCAGCAGCGGGTTGGGGAAGGCGTCTGCAACCGCTTTAGCAAAAGAGGGTGTGAACGTCGTAATAAACGGAAGAGATGGATCTAAATTGGAAGAGACTAAAAGAGAAATAGAAGAGGTTGCAAAAGGAAGAGTGATCGCACAGCAGGGCGACATCACAGATCAGCAAGACATTAAAAAACTGGTCGAAGTGACCATAGAAGAGTTCGGGGGTATGGATCATCTGGTGACATGTGCAGGAGGGCCGCCCAGTAAACCGTTTCTAGAAACATCAGATGAGGAGTGGTACCATTCTTTCGACCTGCTTGTTATGAGTGTAGTCAGAGTCGTTAAGGAATCAGTCGATTATCTAAAAGAGAGTGATGCCGGGACCATCGTGAACATAACATCGATAAGTGTCAAAGAGGCACT
>JBNJDY010000032.1:0-16137 GCA_051745305.1 Thermoplasmatota archaeon | reverse complement strand
AGCTTCTTCTTTATCACCAAAATTTGTGATATCTCCACATACAACTAACATCTCCGGTTCATGATTATGAATCACTGCGTTTATTCGGTTGATAGATTTGATAGATCCATGGATATCAGATACAACCAGTACTTTTAACCTCATGAAAACACATTAGAAAAGATCGACTTTAATTTTTTGTATATGTTATTCCCATCTACCTTTAATATCTTCCCAACATGATGCATCAACTTTGTACTCAGATTTTCCGAAGCATTTTATCAAACTCTTACCTCCTACATAACAATAAGCATCGACTTCAGAACCGTCTTTAAGTTTAACGTCCATTACCTTCCTATCAAAGAATGGTTCCCGTTCATCTGCTCCCTCTATCTTGTCATACTTACTTAATACTACATCGATTTCTGAAAGTGATAGCAGTTTTCCTTCAACTGTCCCACTACCTTCTGGATCAAGGAATGGAAAACCCTCGACAACGTATAGATCACCTCTGACTTCGCCCCTTTTACTTTCAATCAGATATTTATTCAGATCTATACTGAAACTAGGTTCTTCATCTTCATACATCAAAGTCCCATACACGAACAAGTTATTCATATAATATAATTAGAAAATTATTTCTTATATATATTTGACTAGTAAATATCATTAAAAACACACCCGTAAGATAAAGAATAGATTTTAATAGTTAAGTTTTGATAGCCGTCCTGATATAGTGCCAGGTAAGCTAGATGGTCACGGGGTAATAGTTGAAGACGAGAAAGAAGGGAACAGACTTTACAATAAAGGTTACTTCGGTAAACCTTTGTCTGGAGGTGGAGTAGAATTAAATCTGTTAGAGGCTATCTACTTGATCGAAGCTCAGCGACTGGAAGTTGTAGACCCTGATGGTGAGGATATATCTAAAGATGTTTTGATGGAAAAAGCTGTAGAAAATGATGATAGGTTTGATGTTATCTATCCGGTTTACAGGGATATGCGGTTGAGAGGTTACGTCGTAAAGAAGGCATCCGACCCGGCCGATTTTAGAGTGTTCCCTAGAGGTGGTGGACCTGGAAAAACACCCACGAGATACTGGTTAAAAGCTAACCTAGAAACTGATACGTTTTCTATAAAAGAGATCGAAGAGATGTACAATGTGATCAACAAATTAAAAAAGACTATGATAGTCGGCCTGCTTGATCTAGAAGGTGATGTAACCTACTATAAAATATCGACATTAGTCGTAAACGGTAAAGTTGAAAAATACGACGGAAAAAGGATCGAAGGAAACTTGCACGGATACAAATGTATCATCGACGAGTCGAACTCTATACTATATGATGATCAGTTTTTTGGGAATATAATAGATGATAATATCGAGATATCTCTTTTAGAATCTTTATATCTCGTGGAAAACGGATATCTAGATGTGAAAAATGAGTCCAAAGAAGAATATTTCAGTTTCGAAAAGTTGAAAGGATACGGTTCTCAAAAAGACGACAATTTTGATTTGAAATACAATATATACAGTCATCTACGTGATAACAATATGATTCCCAAAACAGGTTTCAAGTACGGGACAGCATTTAGATGTTATAAAGGTGATCCGGATCATCATCATGCTGAATTTATTATAGAACCTGTTCCTAAGGATTTTACTACTTCATGGTATAATATAAGTAAATCTGTGAGGGTTGCCCACAGTGTTAAAAAGACGTTTATTTATGCTAGACAAAAGAATGATAAACCAGTTTATTTCAGAATAAAAAGAGTTACCCCGTGATCATCTTCGTTCTCTAAGCTTCTTACCGAGCTGTTTCAAAAATTTCTGTTTGGATATACTTTGTTTATTAATGATGATACGACCGTTTTTCTCATACCAAGTACTTGGATGAGCTTTATGGTCTTCCTTCATGTTAGGTATATCAAACTCTTTGAGAAGCTTACTTATTTCCCGGAGTTCAGGAGAGGAAACCGCGTATTTTTTCGGAACTCTTCTACCTTCATTCTTTGATTTGTCTTTATCAAAATATTCAGGATATATGACCCATGTATTCCTTTTCTTTAGAGCCATAAATCTATTCCTCTACCAGTATGGCGTTTACAACCCCATCCTGACCAGGTCTAGAAGTTATCACAGCTTTGCCTATCTCAGTTTCGACTTTAGCTCCTTTTGTAAGGATATTTCTCTGTACATAGTTCGGGTTTGCAGGGTTTTCCAGTACGTTATTTATTTCAACTTTTTGTACGTTGCCTTCTCTATCGGCTATATTAGCATACTCCGCATTAACCACTCTATTTTTCTGATTTCCACCAAGAGACCGGACCAATTTCCTTTTCTCTGGACCGATCACCGGTTTTTCGAAATCCTGACTGATCTCGAACTTACGTTTCTTCCTTGCGTATCTTCTTCTTCCACCTGTGACTTTTCTTTTGGATTTACCTTGCCATAATGTCATCGTGAATCCTCAAATCCGAAGCAGTAATAAAACCATATATAAGTTTTGTGTGACCGTTTTCATCTCTCAGCACGAGATTTCCGAGTTTCCGTGATCTCAACACCTGCAGATAAAAGAATAGCCGATACAAATGCACTGAAACCAAAGCCAAATATAATACCAGTTAAAAGCCTCATAGGGTTTGTGCTTTCATACGCTGTAACCAACTGGATCCCTCCGTCAAGGGCCATGGGTAAGACGAATAATGCACCTAAGAAGACCAGCAGATACGATTTTTGAGAGTTTGATAGATTCATTTTCATCGGTAACAATTTCAATAAAATGTCTTTGTAGTCTCTTTCAGGTTTTATAAACATCATAACAAAAAGTCCAAGACTCAATCCAGAAAATATCCCCACATCTCTAGCACACACCGGTATCTGATTACCGTTTAAGTAATGAGAACGATAGTGTTTTTGATGGCAGTTAAAATCACTAAAAGTGTAAATTACTCGATGATAAACAGGTAGTTCCTGCCATTTTTCCTGGTAATCCAACATGTTAGCATTACCCTCTAATCCTTCCACTGTTCCCGGTTCCAGAGTGAGAGGAGCTATGAATAGGCCAGATGTATAAAGTATGGTTATTAGGAAAAGGACTAATGGTATCTTGTTGATCTTTCTTCCAAACAGTTTCAATTCCATTTCTCACCGACCTCTCGAAGGAACTCGTCCTTTCCGATGGTTCTTTGATCACCAGAATGCATTTCCTTTATAGTGACTGTCTTATCCTCTACTTCGTTACCACCGATCAAAAGAGCGTACTTGAAATCATTTTTATCAGCGTATCCGAGGGCTTTTCCAACGCCTCTATCCATCAAATCGATATCTGTTATTACATCCCTTGACCTCAACTCTCTAAGAATTTCATACGAGTACTCGAAACTCTCTTCACCTATAGGTATGATATAACAATCCATCTCATCCATTTCAGGTAATTTTCCTTCGTTTTCGAGAGCAAGTATGCTCCTATCAAACCCCATTGCAAATCCTTTGGACGATATGTCTATACCGAATATATCTCCAAGGTTGTAATCCCCACCACCTAATATTTGCTTTTCAGCACCTAGATTGTCAGCATCTACCTCAAAGACCACGCCCTTGTAATAATCTAGACCTCTAACGGTTGCGATGTCAACTGTAAGGTATTTCTCTTCGACACCGTAATATTTCAGGATATCCAAGACCTCTTTTAGATATTCTACAGACTCAGAGTCCTCAAGGATTTCTGACATCTCATCCAATTCTACATCAAGTAAATCGATCAGATCCGAACCTAATGAGAACTCTTTAGAGACCTCTTCAAGCTCATCCTTATCGATCTTGTGATAGATATCCTGTCTTTTTTCGGTATCGATGTCATTTTCTTTTAAAAATTGATCGAGTATTTTTAGATTCGAGACCCTCAACTCGA
The DNA here is from genome assembly GCA_051745305.1 of Thermoplasmatota archaeon. Taxonomy (GTDB): domain Archaea; phylum Thermoplasmatota; class Thermoplasmata; order Halarchaeoplasmatales; family Halarchaeoplasmataceae; genus Saliniplasma. Next base: position 12,244 of record JBNJDY010000032.1, on the reverse strand, counting down.
ATTCATCAAGTCCGATATTTTTGACACAATTATAAGCTAATGCGATGTTCTCCGCGTCCGCTCTTGCGGTATCCGGTCCGATCAGTTCAGTTCCAAATTGCCAGAACTCTCTATATCGTCCTGATTGAGGTCTTTCATACCTGAATGAGGGACCAAAGTAGAATAATTTCAACGGTTTGGGAAGTTCTCTCATCCCTTCATTGTATGCCCTGATAACGGATGCTGTAAATTCAGGACGCAATGCTATATCTCTGCCACCTTTGTCTTCAAAGTGATAAAGTTCATTGACAATGTCTGGACCTGACTTTTTTGTGAAGAGTTCAGTATGTTCGAAAGTCGGAGTCAATATCTCTCTATAGCCAAAATTTAAAGATAGATTTCTTAGCTTTTGTTCTATCTTGCGTCTGATCTCCATTTCGTTTGGATTTAGGTCTCGTGTTCCCCGCGGTCTTTCTATCATATTTGGCTACATAGTTAATTTAATATTTAAGTCTTTTAAGTAGAATGTTCATTGATCTTTCGAAAGATTGATTAATCCATTACTACTTTGATGAAATCATGAAAGAAGAATTATCTGGAGATACAGCTTTGAAATTTCTACCCCATTTCCCAACCGTTTTGATAGGAACTGGAACCGGTGAAGAATCCAACTTGATAACCGCGGCAATGCTGCACGTTTTTTCTATCGATCCACCCTTGTTGGGAACCGGGATCGCACCGGAAAGGCATTCATTCGATTTGATGAAAAAGCATCGACAGTTTACCGTAAACGTCCCCACAAAAGATCAGTTAAATAAGATATTAGACTGCGGTAAAGTATCCGGAAGAGATGTGGATAAATTCGAAGAGTTCGCACTCACGAAAGAAAAATCTAAAAACATCTCTGTACCCGGTGTTGAAGAGTTCCCGTTGATTTTTGAATGTGAAATAAAGGAAGAGTTCAAAACGGGAGATCATACATGGTTCATCGGTGAAGTTGTGAATGCGAAAAAATCACCGGACTACAAAAGAGAAGATACCATATTATACTGGGGTGGAGAATTTAGGAAACCAGGTAAGGAGCTACAAGAAGAGTGATCATTTCAAGATACGATCCATTGCTATTGAAAGGTATTCTACCTTTTGTTAAATGCAGAAATGACAATGTTTCTTAGAATTAATCTTTTATGATGTATGTACCATCTTTTTTATCGAGTGCCTGATATAGCTTTTCGGGTGACGTTATCAAAACCTTTTCTCCACCTTCTTCAAGGAAGTGAATAGAAGCTTTGATCTTAGGACCCATGCTTCCCGGCGGAAAATGTCCCTCTTCTAAGTATCTCTTTGCTTCATCTAGTGTTATCTCCGATAAAGCTTTTTCATTTTCTTCACCAAAATTGAGATAAACTCTATCGACTCTAGTCAGCATGATAAAGAATTTTTCATCGATGTTAGAAGCTAAAACAGCGCTAGCAAGGTCTTTATCTATCACACCTTCAACTCCCTTCAATTGACCATCGTCTTCTACGACAGGTACACCACCGCCGCCTGCAGCTATTGCGATATATCCATCTTCGCCACTGAAAACGATATCGTATATTATCTCGGATTCGACTATTTCTTTTGGTTTAGGGGATGGAACCACCCTTCGATATTTTTCATCGGAGGTTTTTTTTAACACCCAGTCTTTTTCTTTTTCCATCTTTTTAGCTTCTTCTTCGTCATAATAAGGTCCGACGAACTTACTGGGATCGTTAAAAGCAGGGTCGTCCTTATCCACTAAAACTTGAGTCACTAGGCTGATTATGCTCCTATCAATACCCTTCTTTTTCAACTCATTTTTCAAGGTCTGCTGGAACATATACCCGATCTGACCTTGGGACTCAGCACCACATATATCCAAGGGCATCGAAGGCACGAGATGAGACGAATGCTCATTCTGAATCAGTATATTGCCTACTTGAGGTCCGTTTCCATGTGTAAATACTATGTCGTAACCCTGTGATATCATATTTGCAAGTATTTTACAAGTTTCACTCATCCTTTTGAATTGATCCTCCGCAGTACCTTCGTCTTCGGGTCGTATTAAAGAATTACCTCCTAGGGCAACTAGTGCTGTTTTCATGAGGAAAACCGAATGAAAGCTGTGGTATTTATAATTTAAGCGATTATTACCAATATTCTTAAAATAGGAAAAAATGTTTAACAGATAACAGTATTCAACTATGACTAATATGAACACTACTGAACTAGAAACTATAGAAAACAAATACGCGGAGAAGGAATATAAAGTCAAAATAATCTGCCCGGAATTCACATGTTTGTGCCCGGGTAAGAGAGATCAACCGGATTTTGCAACTATAACTATAACTTATATCCCCTGTGATTATTTGATAGAATTGAAATCATTAAAGTACTATATTGTAGATTATAGAAACGTTGAAATTTTCCATGAAGAGGCTACGAACAAGATATTGAAAGACCTAGTTAGCGTGTTAAAACCTCGTTATATGAGGGTAAGAGGTGATTGGAATATCAGAGGTGGGATTACCACTATTGTCGAAACTGAATATTCTGCAGATGATTGGAAAGGGGACCCTTCAGAAGTAGAAATAGAAAATTTTGAGAATACAGTCTCTAAGGACAAAACTTCTTGATTTTGATAAAATAAAAAAAGAGAGTTGTGAAGAGCTTTTTAGTTATGTGTTTCTAAAAACGAGTCTAGAGTGGGTCCAGAGGTATTTTCTTTTGTTCCCTCTATCACACTCAGGGCTTCGATCACGGGTGGTCTCTCTGCCTTCTCGCTCTTCACTTCCCTCTCGGGAATTTGGTTTTCTAAACTAGAAAGGTTTTCGGATAATCCTATAGCATCCAATCCTATTTCGTGGAAGAATTCATTTATACATTCCATTTTTAGACGCTCTACTACCTTGTAAAGCATCTTGCCAGTCAATTCAAAGCCTTCTGAAATGGTTCTATCTCCGTGCATTAAAGTATTGTCGTTCTCGAAAACGGTTACCGCGTGGCTTATCTGTGTCAGTTCTTCTAGATGCGTTTCAGCTTTTTTATATCTGGTTGATTCCGCTGAAAAAGGCATCACTGCATACGAGATAACCATTTTGTCATTTCTTTTTGCTAGATCGGCGATAACAGGTGCAGCTCCAGATCCTGTTCCACCACCTAAACCGGCTACTAGAACCACAAAGTCAGCATCTTCCATCGTTTTCAGTATCTGTTCTTCGTTAGTTTGTGCCGCCCTTTTGCCTATACTTGGGTCACCATTGGCACCTTTTCCGTTGGTTAACTCTTTACCGATCAACATCTGGCGATCTACGTTCAGCTGTCCTAGAATACTGTCATCTGTGTTGATACCGATGGTCTTGACATCGTTCATATTTCTTTCGTTTATATACTGTACTGTATTGCATCCACATCCACCTACACCGACAACATAAACTTTGCTTTCACGAAGCAAACCATTTATAAGTTCATGTACGGCTCCTTCCATAGAGTTTTCATCATTTTTGGGGGGTTCAGGGCTTTTGTTGTTCATATACTTGGGCTCCTCCGATATTATCTTGTAGCGCCGTTAAACGCTAATCCTTGCCCTATCACGTTTCACTTTTGCATGTATTTTTTCTCACTGGTTTTTTCGACCTCTAGGATATTTTCTACTCTACTGCTCATTTCACCAATAACTTCGTATTGTTTCTTCAGTTCTTTGAGATCCTCAGTCAAAATTCCCTTTTTTACAAGCTGCTGGATGGCTGTCTCCCAATTGTCAAAATGTCCAACAGCTATGAGGTAGTGAACTATGTTTTTGATTTTCTTCGGTAAGGTGATCTTTGATGGCACTTCAGTTTCATCTTTGCGGATGCTGTGTCTGTTGATGTACTCCAGAGCGGCCTTTCTCAAAAAGGAAGACCGGTTGCTGAAATCATGCCTTGCTATGAATGAATCGATGATCTCAAGGTCTTCGTCTGATACCCGCAGAGATATTTTCTTTTCCATACTTTACACACCTTCTGTCCTGATAATGTATTACTTGTATTCCAAATGTATATACGTTTTTAGTTAGGGCGTAGGACATTATACATATAGAATTAAACATATATAAAGATTTTCATCATTTCAAGATCCGTTTCTATAGTCATGTTTTACGTATTAATGTAATACTAATGTCATACAAAATATAGATGTTCGATCACTGCTTAACTATAAATAAAAGGATAAATTTCAGTTCTTTAAGGAGCGTAATATAATATGCTAAAAGTATTTAGATGTTGGATATGTGGAGAAACATATTTGGGGGAAGAAAGACCTACAGATTGTCCTTTCTGCGGCGCTGACGAGGAATTTCTGAAGCGCGGAGAGGAATACGAAGAACCTGATGTTGAACTGACTGAAATTTCAAAGAAAAACTTAGAAAGTGCACTTGAATTAGAAGTCGACAACGCAACCTTCTACTACTGTGCTTACAATCAAGCCAAAGGACCAAAAACAGAAGGTATGTTCAAAAGGTTGGCAAAAGTCGAGGCTGAACACGCGGAAGCGATATGCATGTTCTTAGACAGGGAAGAGCCGGATATCAACAAGAAATCCGATAACTGCTCGCACCATCTACCCGACAATTTAGAGGACGCAAACAGGAGAGAAACAAGAGCTATCGAACACTACAGAAAATTCGCTTCCGAAGCCGAAGAACCGAGAGTCAAGGAATTCTTCAAAGCTCTAGTGGAGATAGAAAGCGACCACCTAGAACTGCACGAAGGCGAATTAGCCGAGTTGGAAGATACTCACTAAACCTTTTTTTCTTTCTTTTACATCCGGAAAATTTATTTCATAGTTCTCATTCTCACAAAAATAAGCATATGGGATTTTGTAAAACAAAATGCCACCGTATGAACCAGAAACACTTTGTTTTTGGTGAGTAGATGGGATTTTCGTAGAAAATGCCACCGTAGCTTAGTTCGGCAGTCCGTCAGAAAAGATTTCTAACTCACTACCGAACTGATCTATTAACACATATGCCACCGTAGCTTAGTTCGGCAGAGCGGCTGACTTGTAATCAGCAGGTCGGGGGTTCAAATCCCTCCGGTGGCTCTTTTAACATTATATCAAACAGGTTGAAAACCCACTACATTTTTCACGATCGGAGAAGGTGAGCGGTATTACAGACCCAATTGTTATAGAATCCCCGCGCTGCATGTTAAAAACTTGATTCTAACGAGAAGACTGAATGAAATTCTTAATCTTCTCTACAGGCAATTCCTTCTACCTGAACTAGTATGTTATCATTGACGAAATCTGAGGTTATCACGGTCCTCACCGGATATTCACCCTCTGAAAAATATTTCTTCCAAACTTCGTGTAAATCTCTGAAGTCATCGATATCTTTCAATATCACTGTCAGTTTAACGACATTGTTTAAATCTAAATCGATATCGCCCAAGAACTCTTCTAAATTCTTCAGAGTTTGTTCCATCTGTTCTTTAGTCGTGGATAATACATTGCCATCCTCATCATTCACTCCCCCTATGTGACCGATATATACAACGTCGTCATGGGTAACGAATGTAGATAGTTCATATCCATCATAGGGCGGAATTACTGTTCTTTTTATCATAATTCACCTTTCACATATCTTAAATCTGATTTTATTTATATCTATCTGATTTCAATCCTATCAAAGATTTTTGTGATAAAGATTTAAAAATATTAAAACTATGCTCCACCTCTATCACATTTAGAGTATCCGCAAGAAGGACATTTCCAACATCCTTCGGAAGGTATCAGATCCGATCCACAGTCGCTGCATTCCCTTTCCATGGTATTTTAAATGAATAAGAAAGGCATATATCAAACTTTAAACAGGGGATATATGAAAGTAAAAATTGATCTATCCATCCTTTCTAACCAAATATTCAAGTTTCTCAGCATCGTATCCAAAGGGTATCAGTATCTCTTCACCCAATCTAAAAAGGTACCTGGAATAATAAGCCGTGTCGTAATGGTCTAATTCCTGCCCCTCTATCTTTACTTTACTACGATAGTCCCTACTTTCACCGTCTGTAACGATATATCGTATAGACTCGCCGGGATTCACCTCTATACCCTCTTCTCTGTAATTGAGCAGTGCCGCCTTGCTTTCGGTCATATGCTTGTAATCGTCGGCCTTCCTGGAGACGCTTTTAGTGAAATAGAGCGATGAAAACGACACTTCTTCTTTTTTGATTCTGAGATATGCCTCTTCCAACCGTTCTAGAGCTTCTTCTAACTGCTCATCGAATTCACTTTCACTCAACGCCTCAGCCAATAGACATAGCATGTCCATCTGTACTTCTTTGAAGAGCTTAGGTGTGTCTTTCCTCCTTGCGTGGACACCTTTCACCTCGAGTTCTCCGTTCAATACTCCGTAATACCGGTTAGCCACTCCCAATCCATCCGATTTACTCGGAAGAAAAACGATCCATCTGTAAACCCCTTCTTTTTCGAGTAGAATACCTGTTTCATGTTCCACATCTTCGATCAATTCATCTAACCTTTCTCTATCACCTTTCAACCAAAGTGAATCAACTATACCATGTATCAACTTGTAACCCATCTCCTGAGCCATATCTGCGGCTGTTATCAGTATATCTCTTCCATAGGCCGTTACACTTTCGTGGACTTCTATGTTGCTGAATCTGGCTTTTTTATAGCCCGTGTACCCGAAACACGTAACCAACAGCCACTTCAGCGTATCGGCCCGTTTAGAAAAGCATTCACCCTTCATACCTTTGTACCTCTGTCGACGCTGGATCAGCGGTGAAACTACCTTTGGTATGAGTCCGCGATGTCGATCACACACTTTGTAACCCAATTCCGGAACTTTATGAAACTTTCCACAATCACATCCGATTGTCTCCGGTGACAAGTTGTACTTATCTATTATAGAGGGGTACATACTGGCGAAATCCAACTTAAGAACGTTGAAATGGAACCCCATCCTAGGTTCGAAAATATGTCCACCTCTATCAGCTTTCAACAACTGCTCAGCACTTTTGAACCTTTCAGATATATTCCTTTTCCAAGGTATGAGGTAACCTTCTTTCATGGCCTGTTCAAGCTCCATGGCATCGATGGCAGTTCCGGGACTCCTCCGGGCGAGTTTCTGGAGAGGGATCTTAGAAAGCCTAGAGATCTCTATCAATCCATCAAGACCTCCCTCACGATACAGGAATGAATTCTGCACGTCGATATGGACCCTACCTTTCAAGTGGTAAGAAGGAGGTTTGTAGATGACTCTACCGTAGGAAACATGGGATGACCCTTCCTTACGCGCATGTATAGACCGTTCCCGACCTAATTTCAATCCTTCGTTATTGACCCTAGCCCGATGAAACAGATACGGTATTAAAAAAGGGTCTCCATTGGATGTCAATATCACGTCCGGATCTTTGATCTCGATCTCCCTGTTGAGCTCTTTGATCATCTCTTTTTCACTACCATTTATAACATGATCTCCTAACTTTATTGAAGAGATATGATCATCCATAGTCGGGATACCTTTCGTTTCGAAATCCACTGAAAGTGACGCTTCTCGAAGTGACGGAAGAGAATAGTTTATATCGGCGTCTTTCTCTAATTCTCTCCATCCATGGTTCTTATCGACCAGTGAAAACGGTCGTATGCCCCTTTCGATCAAGTATCTTTGTCCTAGCGGAATATCCACATTATAGAACTCATAATTATCATATCCTTCAAAAAAATGCAGAGCATCCGCCTGTTTCCTTGGATCGAAGACATGGTCTGGAGATATCTCTAAAACTTCCTTTTCCGCTTTATCGTATATCGTGACTTTTTTAGAAACGTAACGTGTTTCAAAGCCCATATCTTGATAGAATTCTTCCATATCCCCGTAGTTCCCGTTCAAGGCTTCAACGTAAAAAAGTGGACCATAATCTTCGAAGACCTTGTAGGTTCTATCAACGGTCCTCATCCAGAGAACCATCTTCTTCCTTTTCAGGTCTGGATAAATATCCAATATCCATCCTTTCATCTTCCACCTTCCTTTCCAGTCTAGCTAGGGCCTTTTGATGTTCGAGTAATATCGAGATAAATATTGATTCCATGGGATCTGGATTGGCTTGATATTGGGCTGCGGAACCGTGTTTCTTTGCGTTGAGCATCAGTTCTTCGAAATACTTCCTTTCCTCTTTTCTGAGAGCCTTTTTGAACTTCGACCACTCTGAGATTATTTTATCGAGTTCCTCCCTGTAAGTTGGCACACTTTTTCCCATATCTCTCACCTCCTAATGTAGATTCAAAAATCTCTACATATAGATCGGCCACGGCGCAGTATATGTCCCGATTCAAAACCAAATTTCTTAACTTCTTTACACATCTAGCTCTAAGCCATGTTCCTTCTTCCCCGTCTAGATCTTCGAGGAATCTACTACTAAAGTCGATTAAACCTACGAATATGATGCTATCATCATTGTTAACGATATCCTCTGCTTGATCCACCATATCTCTCAGTTGATAAGCTGTGAATCCTCTACAAAGTAAGATTTTGGTCAATATCTCATCCTCTTCCAAACCCAACTTCTTACAGATCCTAACCATCCAGTATGGATCGATCCCGGTACTCCCATCTATGATAAGGGCTTTCTTACCCAAACAACCCACTACCTTCACGGCAAGGGTGCTTATGAAACGATGGTTGCGGGTTCGGAAAGTGTTGATTTCTCCCTTCTTTATAAATGGATCAACTTTCATGGGAGATACTATTTCTGTTTCCAAGTATAAGAACGGTATCATAGGAGGGAATAGTGAAAGTGAAATATAGATAGATCAAAATCTTCCTTTGGATTTATATATAACATCAAAATTTCAGATACTATGAAAGTAGATGTAGAAGGTAAAGGAGAAATAACGTTGGAATCTGAAAAGTTGATATCAGACCTCGTTAGTAAACTCGACTATCACCAGGATTCAGTTATAGTTTTGAGAGATGGGGAACCTTTACCTCTAGATAAGAAAGTTGAAGATGGCATGAAACTCAAGGTTGTTTCTGTTGTTTCTGGTGGATAGGTTCTCTTTTTGGAAGGGATATAACACTCATGATGTTTTCGTAGAATTCCGGCATTATTTCGAAGACTATCAACATGAGAACAACCAAAAGTATCACAGAGCCCGTTTTAGCTATCTGATTGTGGGCCATATGGAATGATGTTATATTCTCATAGGTCAGATAGATGATCATTACGTTCCTGAGAACGTTCGCGATGTATAGGGTGGGAACAACCACTAGTAAACTTTTGATCTTCCGTTTATTGTTCGATGAAGTAGAAAATATCAAAGCGCCTCCGGCTGCAATAGCCTGGAGTCCGGTACATGCCAGTATGATGTTGATATTGGACCCTACGATAGCGACACGTATATTCTCGTAGCTGGTTTTGTAAAATAGCGACGTTTCTCCGTACATTACCGGACCAACGGTGAATTCGTATCCCATCAAGTCGAGTAACACATTCGTATGATCTGCAACTATTCTTATAAGGTATCCTGAAACCAAAGGCATCCTTTGAACGCTGAAATAGATCAACATACCTATCGAGATACCGCCTGCCAAAAAGCGCATCACTTCTGGGTCCTCATCCCATTTTTTCGACAAGTATTCGTTGTAGGCAAAATACAAGAAAAGAGGAAGTGTTATTATACACAACGCGGCGTTCACATAATCTGAGATGGATATGAAATAGGGTGATTCTGTTAACCAAAAAACACCAAGGAGCGCGAAACCTATCATCCGAAAATAGTGTTTATTATACTCTGATATAAATCCAAAGAGCAGGGTAAAGATACCGATCCATAATATTATCTCAGAATATGTGAACAATTTTTACACCTTTACGTTGTCTCTGTAAAACAACTAAAGAAGGTCATAGATAAATATATGGGTGTTATCTTTTTGCGATCTGAATTAAGCTTGGAAAACATATATATATCACATCCGATTAACACCTTTTAACGAGCAACATGACGGCCATAGCGGTGGGGTTACACCTGGTCTCATCCCGAACCCAGAAGTTAAGCCCACCCGCGTTCTCTGTTGTACTGTGGTGCGCGAGCCCACGGGAAGCCTAGGTCCTTCGCGGACCCCTGGATCGATGGCTTAGGTTAGGAGCCTGGCTCTCTTCGGGGAGTAAGGTAAACCTAACTGTTTGAAGGCCACTTTCGACCCTTGGCCCGCTGTCAGTTGCTCACTTATTACTTCCTTTTCATTTTTTAATAAGAGTTAAAAATAGATGCTTAATAGAATTTTCAAAATCAGCTAAAAATTAAATGATGGACTGAAAAAAGTAAAAAAAGTGTTTTTATTCCTTGATCTCGCCGAATCCTATAAGATGCCATTTCCCCTTGATCCTTCTGCTGATAGCTATTCTCTGGCCTGTCTCCGCGCATACCGCTCTTTTCAGAGTTACAGCGGCTTCATCCCCTCTTGCAGAACTAACAACACCAACAGTAGTTGCAGTTCCAACGGTCAGCATCAGAGGTTCTCTAGTCTTTATCTTCTCGACTTCCTTGTCTTTTTCCATACCCACGACTTTATCGAGTAGGTTTACGTTCATGACAAAATCTTCCTGGATCGGAGGTAATTCACCAGGGTATCCTACTACATGCCCTACTAAAGAATCGGATTTTGTAAGATTAGGGTCTAATTTAGTTCCTATCCCGATCAATCCACCAGGTCTTGCTTCTTCCAAGGATATTTCACCGGAATTCAACGATTCTACGTGGGTCACTATCCTTTGCCATTTTGTTTCACCGTGTTCCTCGATTTTGTTACCAGGAGAGATCTCGATTTCGTCACCGATTTTAAGAACTCCCCTTGACAATGATCCACCTATAACTCCACCCTTAAGATTATCTATCTTAGTGCCTGGTTGATTTATATCAAATGATCTCGCTACTGTAAGTCTGGGTGATGCATCAATATCTAATTCAGGTGTAGGTATGTGTTTTTCGATCGCTTCTATCAAAATATCTATATTAACGTCATGATGAGCTGATACTGGAATGATCGGTGCGTTTTCAGCTACTGTCCCTTTGGTAAACTCCTTTATCTGTTGATAATTCTCTTTAGCTTTTTCTGAACTTACTAGGTCTATCTTGTTTTGAACGATTATAACATTTTTTACTCCTGTAATATCCAATCCCATTAGATGCTCTTGGGTCTGGGGTTGTGGACATGGTTCGTTTGCAGCTACGATCAGTATCGCACCGTCCATCATAGATGCTCCTGAAAGCATAGTCGCCATCAGCGTTTCGTGACCTGGTGAGTCAACGAATGAAACAGCTCTTAGGAATTCAGCTTCACCGCCGCATTTTGGACATTCGGGTGAAACCGAATACGCTTCTACACCTTCACAATCTTTACATTTGTAGAAGGCGGTATCGGCATATCCCAATTTTATGCTTATACCACGTTTAGTTTCCTCTGAATGTCTATCCGTCCATTCTCCACTCAATGCTTTTGTTAAAGTCGTTTTACCGTGATCGACGTGACCGACTAGGCCTATGTTTACCTCAGGTTGCTTTGGTACTTTCATCAATTACTCTCCTTCTTTTTCTTCTTCGAAAATGTCCTTTATAGATTTCGGACCATGTTCTATGACTTTCAAGTTCAATTGGCTGATCTCAGGAGATATGGTGTTTCCTCTGACGGTCTTTTTTTTCCTCACACCGTCTTCTAAGTTCTTGAAACCTGCTCCACCTTTTCCAAGGATCTTCTTCCTTCCTGGACCAGGGATATTCTTTTTCATGGGAAAACCATCAAAATCACTTCCTCCTGTGACCTTCAATTTATAACCTGGAAGATTGACAAATATACCATCTACTTCATCATTGATCTTCTTTCCAATCAATGAATTTGCATGATGTCCTTCAACTTTCGTTTGATACGACTTTCCATTTTTCGGGTCTGAAATAACAACTTCGAATTCTACCATTTGTAACACCCATTATTGTATTTATTTAGTGTCTTTTGGAAGGATTATATCCTTCTATTATAAAGCTTTGGGGGAACATGATAAGAACTATTATCTTCATCGAACGTATGATAGTGTTGGTAAGAGTTTCCTAGATACTCGATGACCCTTCACATCTAACCGAAAATCATATGACATCAAATATCATAAATTTACCTGATACTCTAAGAGAATTACGGTGTTTTCTAAGTTCCAGGTTGAGTATGATGTATTCATCTAGCATTTTAAAA
>JBNJDY010000031.1:0-16746 GCA_051745305.1 Thermoplasmatota archaeon | reverse complement strand
CCAACGGTGAAAAGGAATTCCATAGGTCCATGGGTCAATTCATCATTGGTGATCATAGCTAGTGATATAGCGATCCCGATACCGTTATCAGCCCCTAAGGTAGTTCCGTCAGCAGTGATCCAACCGTCTTCTTCTTTAATGGGTATTGGATCTTGGGAGAAATCATGATCACTACTACTGACCTTTTCACATACCATATCCATATGAGACTGTATAACCAATGGAGGGGCACTTTCAACGTTTCCGGATTTTTTTACTAGCACATTCCCCACGTCGTCTATATCCACTTTGTATCCATGCTCTTCTGCTACAGATTTTATGTATTCCCTGATCTTTTCCTCTTCTCCAGAACATCGGGGGATCTTAGTGATATCTTCAAAATAATTCCAAACCTCTTTCGGATTTAAATTTTCCATAATTTCTATCTCCAAGTAAGGGTATTTAATTCGTTATTTCTCTATTTATAGCTTTGCACAATATTTTTAAATAGTTATTTAATTTTCCATAATTATATTCATGCATTCTATAACTTGTTTACGAAATCTATCTTAAATGTTAAGGTAGAAAGTCGGTTCTAAAAAGAAGAATTTACAAATAATTTACCAAGATATATTTTAACCACGGTCGATTATATTCACACTAGATAATAATATTTATTCTTTTTAAAGGGGTGTGCATATAGAGTTTAAACTACATCTCTGTTATAAATTCTCATCTTCTGGTATACTTGTCAAATGAAATTGAACATATCATACAATGGTGACGAATGAATATTGATCTGCTGTTAAATTTATTTAGATAATTCATCGATTGTTTTAATTTGATTGACAACACGGTCAATTTTTACACATATTGGTTGTGATATCACAAAAAGGTATAAATAGGGGATTGAAGCTAAATAGTAGATTAAGGAGACTTCTAAAAAAAGGGACATGATATAATGTTAGAAAAAAAATATATGGCAATACTGATTTTTTGTGTACTGTTGATATCTACTGTTGCACTGTCCGGTTGTGTTGATCCGGATGATGATGATGACGATGATGAAACATTGCTAAGAATGGGTTTTGCCTGGCCGACCGATATTGACCCAGCCACTGGTTCAGACAAATCGAGTACTGTAGCATTCACGAATTTCTACGACCCACTGGTATTCCCAACTCAGGAAGGAGTAAAGCCGTGGATAGCTGAGGATTGGGATATAAGTGATGATGCAACGACTTGGACATTCTACCTAAGAGATGATGTAACATTCCACAGTGGAAACGAAATGACAGCAGAGGACGTAATGTTCTCGATGGAAAGGATTGTAACAATGGGAGAAGGTTTTGCACACCTTTTTGAACCATATATAGACTTGGATGAATCCGAGGTTGTGGACGATTATACAGTACGTTTTGAGCTTAACGAACCTCGTGGTGTGTTCCTCTCATCATTAGTACGTTTATACATAGTTGATAAAGCAGATATATTGGATAATGCTGAGGAAGGCGGAGATTTCGTTTATGAACCGTGGGACAATGATCTAGGACGATCTTATCTCATCGAAAATACTGCTGGAACTGGGCCATACGAAGTATATGAAGCAGTAGTTGAGGATCATTTCTATGGAAGAAGATTTGAAGACTACTGGGGTCAAATGGCAGAAAATGCAGCTGATGAGTTCAGAATGTTGGCGTTAGGTGAAGCAGCAAGAGAAAGAACGTTATTCGGAGACCAACAACTTGAGATCACATCCGAATGGTTGCAACATCATACTACCCAAGATATAGCTGAAAATAGCGACGGTAAACTCGGTGCTTACCCAGAAGGAGGAGCTTTGTATGGTATGATGCATACCCAAAAAGAACCTTTAGACTGTATTTATGTTAGGATGGCTTTAGCTCACGTCTTTGATTACGAATCACAGATAGACGATATCTTCCCAGAAAGTGTTCTACCTGAAGGGATAATACCTGCTGGGCTTGGTGGAGCATCAAGTTTTGATATGCCTAGACAAGACTTTGATAAAGCACAAGAATATCTTGAACAGTCTCAATATTATCCGGATATAGTCGAAAATCCTGAGGATTATGAGATTGAAGCCAGTTGGACTGGGGCAGTTCCAGCTACCGAACACGTTGCTTTGATGTTAGCCGGGGATGCAGAGGAAATAGGTCTTAATGTCCAGTCGAACAGATATGATTGGGGAGCTCTCATAGATGCTATGTATGATGTAGATACTTCACCGCACATAGGTATAGTATGGGTTTCTTCTGATTATCCAGAAGCTGGATCTTTGATAAACTCTAGATACCATTCAAGGAATTCAAATTCCTGGCAGCAAAACGAGTGGTTGGACAATGAAGAGATCGACAATCTTATCGATGAAGCGCTGGAAGAACCTGATATTCAAGAAAGATTCGCACTTTACGAAGAAATTCAGCAAAAGATCTTTGATCTATATCCATCGATAGTCATGCATACTCAATATTCCCAACATGCTTATCAGCAATACGTTACTTGGCCACATGCAGAGAATCCTGAGGAGAATTCACTTCCTGTTGGAGGATTTAGTCATGATGCCAGGTTGATTGAAGTGTTGCCACATGATGAACGATAAAAAACCCCTTCCCTCTCAAAAACCATTGGGGGCTATCGCCTCCAATTTGGTTAATTATTTCAATATTCTGAATTAAACTAGGAGTTGAGTACATTGGATATGAAAAAATACATAGGAAAAAGGCTGTTTTGGGCTATAGTTGCGTTGATCGGTTTATCCATATTTATATTCTATTTTGGTAGGATCATACCTGGTGACCCCATACGGATGATGGTCTCCCCCCAGACTCCTGAACACGTAGTTGATGAATTAAGGCAAAGTTTAGCTTTAGACCGACCCATTTACACACAATATCTCATATGGATGAGAAACGTATTCCAAGGAGATCTAGGGTTCTCAGTTTACAGCAGGCGTAGCGTCACGGTTGATGTTCAACAATATCTTCCTATATCATTAGAATTGATCACATATGCAGCTTTAGTACAGATAGCCGGTTCTTTCCTTTTAGGTATCTTTGCAGGTTCTAATATTGATAAGTGGCAGGATCACCTTACGAGACTATTTTCTTACATTGGGGTTTCAGTTCCAGCCTTCGTTTTTGCTATAATCTTCTTGCTGGTGTTTTCTCATAATCTAGGATGGTTCCCTTCAGGCGGTGCACTTAGCGAGGGAGTCTCGAAACCCTCGAGGATCACGGGATTCATCGGACTTGATGCTCTTCTGCAAGGTCAATTTTTCACGATAGCTAATTTCATCTACCATGCAACTTTACCCGCAGTCGCTCTAGCCATACCTGGTATGGCTCAAGTAGCTAGGATGATACGTTCGGGTATGATCACAATAAATCAGAAAGAGTACATATCTATGGCAAGAGGCTATGGCCTTCCAGAACGAGTAGTCAGGTTCAAGTATTTACTTAGACCCTCTATCATACCGGGAGTCACTGTACTTGGTATGCAGATAGCTATGATGCTGGGAAATGCCTTCCTCGTAGAGATGGTCTTCGGGTGGCCTGGTTTTTCTAGATTTGCAATAAACGCTATGTTACGCAGCGATCTTAACACGATTGTTGCAACTGTTCTGATAATCGGTATTATGTTCGCTATAATCAATATTATAGTTGATACGTTAGTGGCATATATCGATCCACGAATCAGATACTCCGGGAGTTGATAAAAATGGCTAATGATAATAATGAGATTGGGAGAAACGATGAACAAGTAGAAGAACAAGCAGATGAACAAATAGAGGAACAGATAGAAGAGCTAATGGATGAAAAAAAAGAATCTCCATTAAAGGATGCACTTAAACGAAGATGGTACCGATTTTCCAAGAATCCATTATCAAAGATCGGATTGGCTATAGCACTAGTATCTATATTTTTAGCCATTTTTGGTAGGTATGTAGTTCCCCATCCCGCTCATGCTGGTCTGTATCGCGATTATGCAAATAGATTCATAGAACCCTTTGAAACATGGACTTACCCTTTAGGCACCGATTCCTACGGAAGATGTGTTTTGAGTAGGACCATCATGGGATTCAAGTATTCAATCAGAATGGCTGCAGTTGTACTGAGTTTAGTGGTTCCTAGTGGTGTAGTAGTTGGTTTAGTGGCTGGATATCACAAAGATACTTGGATAGACACTCTTCTTATGAGAACATCGGACATATTTATTGCAGTTCCACCACTGGTACTCGCTTTGAGTATAACGGCTATGTTAGAACCTGATCCATTTTATGCTATGATGGCGGTTTCGCTGATGTGGTGGCCTTGGTACGCTAGGATTGCTTACAATAACGTATCATCCCTTGTAAACGAGGATTTTGTAAAATCCGCCGAGATAATGGGAGACAGTAAACTCCACATAATGTTCTCTGAGATATTACCGAATTGTACCGGTCCGATATTAACCAAATTAACACTAGATGTTGGTTGGGTCATAATCATAGGCGCTTCACTTAGTTTCGTAGGACTAGGTGCCCAGGCTCCTACACCCGATTTAGGTACAATGGTAGCTGATGGCTCGGGATTATTGCCTACCTGGTGGTGGGTCAGTATATTCCCTGCAATGGCAATATCTTTCATAATCTTAGGTTTCAATCTACTTGGAGACGGTGTTCAGGATGCCTTTGAAGAAGCAGGAGGTGGTTCCTGATGACAAAGAAGGTACTTGAGATCAAGAATTTGAATGTTGGTTATCAAACATACAGAGGAGTCACTGATGTCATACATCATTTAGACATGGATGTAATGAAAAAAGAAAAAATCGGAGTTATCGGCGAATCCGGTTGTGGTAAAACTACTACGATGAAAACAATAAATCGAATACTTCCAAACAATGCGGTAATAAAAGGTGGCCAAGTAAAATTCAACGGTAAAAATGTATTGGATATGAATAAGAAAGAACTGATGAGTCTCAGAAGAAAGAATGTGAGTATGATCCCTCAAGACCCGACTGCTTCTCTAAATCCATTGTTCAAAGTTAAAACCCAAATGAAGGATATCCTAAAATATTCTATAGAACACGGTGATGAAATAGATCACAAAGAAAAGTCTATTGAGTTGTTTAAATCTGTGTCATTGTCTGATCCTGAGAGGGTCTACGAAAGCTATCCATTTCAACTTAGTGGAGGTATGAGACAGAGAGTATGTATAGCCATGAGTCTCGCAACGCCAAAAGATCTGTTAATAGCCGATGAACCTACTTCTAACTTGGATGTAACAATTCAAAATCAAGTGTTAAATTTGATAGGGAACCTACTAGAAGAGAGAGATTTATCAGCAATCTTGGTTTCACAAGCATTAGGAACAGTGAAGAAATTCGTTGATAAAATTTATGTTATATACGCCGGTACAGTGATTGAGATAGCAAAAACTGACAAGTTATTCAGTGATCCTATACACCCATATACAATCGGTCTTTTAGAGGCCACACCAAAATTAACCGGCGGTGGCTTTTCTGCAGGAATAGCAGGACAGACTCCTGATTATATCGATCCTCCGTCTGGATGTAGATTCCGTCCAAGATGCCCTCAATACTCAGACAAATGTAAAAACGAAAGACCAAAATTGGTAGAGGTTGAAAAGGATCACTATGTGGCCTGCTGGAGGAACTAATATGGCAAAAAATTTGATCGAGGTAAAAAACTTAAAGAAATACTTTGAAATAGAAGGTGGTACGGTTAAAGCGATCGGAGACATCTCATTTTCCATTGAAGAAAGTGAAGTTTTTGGACTTGTTGGCGAATCAGGATCAGGTAAAAGTACGACTGGAAAAGTGCTTATGGGAATTCATCCTCCTACCGAAGGAGAGATCACTTTTAAAGGTCAAGATATTTCAATACCTACAATAAAGAGACAAAAATCGCTAAAAAAAGACATGAATATGGTATTCCAGGATCCAGGTGGCTCTTTGAATCCTACTAAATCTATTCTGGATATAATCAGCTTACCTTTAAGAGTCCATGATTTAGTAGAAGATAGTACAGAGATGGTCGCTAAGGTATACGAACTTCTAGAAGTAGTCGATATGGACCCAGAAAGATTCATGTACAGGAGACCTAACGATCTTGGCCAAGGTGAGAAACAGGCAGTAGCGATAGCAAGAGCTATCGCAACGGACCCATCTTTTATTGTATTGGATGAACCAACATCTGCTTTAGACGTTTCTCAACAAGCAAAAATCATGAACATTTTGATAGACTTGCAGGACCAATACAACATGACTTACCTTTTCATAACCCACGATCTTGGCCTGATGAGAAATATAGCTGATAGAGTTGCCATTATGTATCTAGGTAAATTCTTTGAGTTAGCAGATGTAGGTGTATTCTTCGAAAACCCACTTCACCCGTATACAAGGGTTCTATTGGGCTCTTTCCCAACGACAACTGAAGAAGAGGAAAAACTCAAACCTAACTTGAAAGCTGAAGGAGAGATACCTAGTGCCATGGATCCTCCCTCTGGTTGTAAATTCCATACAAGATGTCCTTTCAAGGAAGAAAAATGTACTGAAGTTGAACCTGATCTCATCGAAGTACAAGAAGGCCATTTCGTCGCATGCCATTTAGTACATGGTGTTGACGATGTTGAATATGACGAGGATGCTATAGAATACGAAGGCAATCTAGAAGCCTGAAAATTAATTCCAAAACCCTTTTTTATTTTCTTATATATTTTTACACTAGTCTGGGGTATCTAATTCTTTTTTTGCCAACATCGCTACGATGTTGTCTATAGATTCGACGAATTCTTCTTCGTCCTGCATCACCGTGTATTTGTTTTCTTTTATCTCTTCTTTTAATTTAGTATAAAATTCATTAGACATATCATTAGATTCCAGTACATCTATAATTCGCTCCATAGATTCCAAAAGTCTAAGGGGGCCATACAGTTTAGGTTCATCTACTAACCCCTTCGCTGATGATGACATGTAACATAATAGGTCGAAGAAAATTGGTTTATCATTCATCTTCCCACCCCACCCATTCAGTTAGTTCCTCTAATTCCTTCCTAGCAGGTGGACTCGGTATCTTATCAGGCTTACCGATAGTTAAAATCAACTCAGGTGTATGATCTTCTGGAAGATCAAGGATTTCTTTAATCGCTATCTTATTGAATGAGCCAATATAACATGTCCCCAATCCCATAGAACTTGCTTGAAGACATACATTTTGGGCTGCGATAGCTATATCCATTTTACTAAGAACTTCTTTGGAAAGCTGACCACCTTTGTTCTCTGCCTCTACCGTATCGAGACATATCACAAATATGACGGGTGGGTCTGAAAGGAGTCCAGGTGAGAATTTTTTTATCGATTCTAATTTACTACCCTTGACCACATATATACGCCATGCTTGTATATTACTACCGCTTGGTGCCCATCTAGCTGCTTCTAAAAGTGTTGTAATTTGCTCTTTAGATATATCCTCATCTTTAAAATCTCTAATACTTCTTCTTTCTTTTATCACATCTAGTACTTCTTCCATGGATAACACCTTTTATTTTTCAAATTAATTTTCGTTCTGTTTTAGTCAACTCTTCATGACCCTTTTCAGTCACCAACAGCATGTCTTCGACTCTTGCACCACCTATACCTTCTTTGTATATCCCGGGTTCTACAGTCACTATCATTCCTGGTTCCAATTCGATTTCCTGTCCCTCATCAATGATCGGAGCTTCATGGATATCATATCCAAGTCCATGACCTGTTAAATGAGGGAAATAATCCGACAACCCGTACTCTTCAAAAACTTCCACTGCCCTTTCATGGACCTCTTTTGCTTTTACACCTGGTTTGACTTCCTTCTTTGCTTCTTTTTGGGCTTCATAAGAGGCATCGAAGAAATCTATCTGCTTTTGACTAGGTTCACCAACAGTGAATGTTCTGGTTATATCAGTACAGTATCCCTGCCATATCAAACCCATATCAACGAGTATCAGTTCACCTTTTTTGAATTTTTTATCAGTGGATGTTCTATGGGGTAACCATGAATTTTTACCTGACATAGCGAATGGTTCAAAAGAATAGGTTTCACCGCCTTTTAGATCCATCAACATCTTGGCTTTCGCAGTAAGGTCCTTCTCTTTCATACCCACTTCTGCAGCATCTATAATCTCTGTCATCACTTCGCTGATGGCAAGAGCCCCATCTTTAATCAGCTCCTGTTCTGCCGGACTCTTGATGATTCTCAATGAATCTATGAGTGGTTGAAAGTCAGAGAATCGGCAATCTATATTCTCTTTCATGTTCTTTAACCTTGAATGGAATATGGTTTCAGATTCGATACCGATGTTATCTATTGAATTATATTCTTCACCAATAATATCCTTATATTCCTTCATAGGGTTGGCTGGTATCTCATAGATATTAGAAGGATCTATCCAGCATTCATTTTCCACTGCTTTTTTATCTAATTTTGGTACCATGTGAACTAATCCATCTTGAGTAATAAATAAAATGGAGAAACTAGTCGTATTCTGTCTCCATCCTGCGAAGTATCTAACGTTGCTCCTCTTATAGAGTATTGCAAGATCGATACCTTCATTCTCCATCTTTTCTCTCAGCCTATCTACTCTTGCTTCGTGATCAAGGCTGTTCATCCCTTCATTCATCTTATTTACCCCTGCAGCTCAGATTTTTTCTCCGGATTCAACATGAACACTTTCTTTGGAACTCTAGATTCCATAGAGGAATTTGCTGTAGTGGTCAATCTAATAACAAGTCCACTGTCCGTTAATTCTCTCAGTTTTTCTTCAAACTCGTCTTCAGTCATGTCCACTTTCTTCTTGAGCTCGCTTTTTGATATACGTGGGTTCTCATCTATGATTTTTACAAGGTCTAAGGAGCCTTCTTCTAAATCCCCTAAAACTTTTTTATTCATCTTTATCAATCCCTAATAATTTTTCAACTGGGGTGTAATCTACATCGAATCCAAAATATCTTGGACCAAATGTTTCAATACCCTCAGGGGTCCTCATGTTCTTGTGTGCGGGCATAGCGATCATTTTTACTCTGTATCCGTATCTTATCAGATCTGTTCTTATCGGTTCTCCCGTTTCTGGATCAAGCAGTGCTATCATATCGGGTGGTAGACATTTTATTTCACCGTCGATCTTTGCTACTAACCATTCATTCTGGAATTCTAGATGTGCGTCCTGGCCTTCATACTCTTCGATACCTTCAAGTGTTACTCGGCCCATTGAGAATCCGTGTGTTGTTTCAGAACCAAAATCACGGTCAATATCCATCACTTTTCCTGTGAATATGTGAGCACCTGGGATCCCTCTATCACTTTTCAAGAATTCAAGAATGCTTTCAATTGGATCATCATGTTTTCTTCGAGATTCCATCACAGTTTTTCCTAGATTCCACGCTAAACTCTGAGAATGTAGGACACCGGTATCTTTCAATTCTTTTCCCGTCATAGGATAACACCCTATCCATGAAATACCCCCATATTTCATGGCAATGTTTCTTACAATGTCTTCCGCGACTTTATTTTTTTCGCCCATATCTACGACACAGCAGTGATGATGATCGTCTATTGTGACCACGGGAGTTGCAGGAACTCCTTGTGTAGCAAATGTTGTCATCTGTAACTCAGGGAATGCCCTATTCATGCCATCTACGTCAATCACAGGAAGGCCTAACTCTCCTCCAACAGCATACCCTATAGGTGAATTTACTCCACCACATTCTATAGGGAACGTAGCTTCAATAGGTCTATCTAAGTATCTTTCCATTTCATAGAATATCTTTTTAGTGTTTTCTTTTGCTGGAGGTTTTTCTGTTAAGACAATCGGAGCACCCAGTGTAGCCGCACAAGCCAACTGGATCTCATCAGGTATTACCTCTGGCTGTACCATCACTATGTCTTTATCTTCATCAAGAACATTCTTAGCCCATTTCAGTCCTATTTCAGGATCTCCACCACCGCCAGTAGCGAGGATGTTAGCACCTAATGTTATCTCTTCTATAGCTCTTTTATCTATTATCTGATAGTCTGATTCGGAAATATCCCACTCATCTATTATTTTATATGGATCCCTTTTTTCATATTCTCTTGTCATATCAATCACCTTTTTCCCTAATTCCTTTAAATTCCGATTTAACTTTCACTCTGATCTTTTCTCTTTTACCCGGCATATATGAGAAAGGCACTTCTTGTATATCTAAAACCACTGCTTTTTCAGGGTCGCCCCCGTTCTTTTCCACGTTTTCTTTGGCCATTTCGATGGTTTCATCAATGGCTTCTTGCCTATCTCGGTTTTCAAGGTCGACTACGTTCTCTGCATATGCCGCTATCTCAGCCAAAGTCGCACCTAAAGCCCCAGCTACTTCTGAATGTTCTGGTTGATAGGTTTTACTAGCACCTTTTAATTTCTTAGGTACCACTGTCGATCCACCACCGACCAAGATCACAGGGATATCTTCTGGATCCGTCTTCATCTCATCTATTGTTTTCTCTATCCTTTCCTTGATCATATTCCATGCTTCGTCCACTATCTTTTTAGGGATGTTTTTTGCTTTTTCAGGATGGGTCGCATAAGGTGTGCTGAATATAGCCAAGTCCTCATGGAGTCTGCCTTTTGCTACTCCGATATCATGCACCGTTGTCATCGGTCCTCCATATGATATTGCTAACTGCTGAAGATCCAAAGCTACACTTTCAGGCCCTAGTTTTTTGGCAGATTCACCATCCGTAGTTATTATCGTCCCACCTCCTAAAGGTATAGAAGTTAGGTCGGGTGCCCTGATATTGGTTTTAACTCCCCCGATCTCCACGGTCATCATAGACTCCCTGGGAAATCCATCTACCATGTAACCGATATCCGTAGAGGTTCCCCCTACATCGACCAACGCTCCGTTTTTGATGTTCGTTAAAAAAACAGCACCTCTAATACTAGCTGCTGGACCGCTAGCTAAAGTAAAAATCGGATAATCCGTAGCCTGATCAGCCTTGATAACACTGCCATCGTTCTGCATAATAAAAAGTTGTGCATCTATATCTCTGCTTTCCATAGCATCATTAATCGCCTTAATAGCCCGGTTCATAACTGAAATCACTGAAGCATTAAGTATAGCAGAATTCTCTCGTTCTAGAAGAGATATTGTCGATATTTCTCCAGATAACGTTATGGGTACATCTTCTCCAACCTCTTCTTTGATGATTTCAGCTACGCGTATCTCTTGATCAGAACGAACTGGAGAAAAAACACCTGTGACAGCAAAGGTATCTACATTGTCACACATATCTCTTACTTTTTCTCTGACCATTTCTTCGTCTAATTCGGATATTGGTTCACCGTTGTAATTGTAACCTCCTGGTATCATAGCAACATTTTTCTTTCCACCTAAAGCCTCTTTAAGATCTTCAGGCCATCCAGTCAGTGGAGGAATAGCTGATCCAGTAGGTAAAGCTAGTCTAATGATTCCAACTTTATCTAATCCTTTCCTTTCGATTATAGCGTTAGTGGTGTGTGTCGTACTAAGGGTAATCAATCCGATAGATTCCGGCTTTACACCACTTTTTTCCAACAGATGGTCTATTACCTCAATAGTTCCGGTTGTTACATCACTTGTAGTTCTGTCTTTTGTTTTTGCAACAACTTTATCATCTAAAACAAGTACACCGTCTGTAAAAGTACCACCCACATCGATTCCTATTCTATATTTTCCTTGAAGACTCATATATATACACTCCTTATTCTATCAATAATTGATAGACCTTGATTGTTTATTATATTCTAGATATGCTTTTTTAGCTATATAATTTTTAGGGACGAATAACACAAATTATCCAAACTTATAATAAATTTTGTTATAGAATATAATAATATAGGCAAGAATACTGCTTGAACATGGAATATCCCTCTTCTCTTATCTAAATAATATGCATTAAATTTATATCCTATAGTATTAAAATATACTGACCATAAATTATATATAAGTTCGGTGAACATATAATTGTAACTTAGTGGAGGTATATCATATGAAGAAGAAAATTTTGTGGATAAATCCTGTAGGTGGTACAGATTATAACGAACCGATAAAGGAAGTTTTAGAAGAATGTAAGCAAAAGGACACGGATGTTGAAGTAACCTCGATTGCCGATAAAACGGGTCCAAGACATGTCGAATATCATTTCTATGAAGATATGACTTTACTCCCCACGCTGAAAAAGATAAAAGATGCTGAAAAGAACGGGTTCGATGCTTCTGTGATCGGGTGCTTCTATGACCCTGGATTACACACTGCTAGAGAGATCTCTGAAGATATGATAATCACAGCTCCCGCTGAATCCGGGATGAATATCGCTACAACATTGGGACATAAATTCTCAATCATAGTTGGAAGGAAGAAATGGATACCACAGATGGAAAATAATGTTATCAAGTATGGTTATAAAGACCGATTAGCATCTTTCCGAACCGTAGGACTAGGTGTCTTAGAATTCCACGAGGACGAGGATAAAACAGCAGAGATGATCACTAACGAAGCACGAAAAGCCATCGAAGAGGATAATGCTGAAGTTTTAATATTGGGCTGTACTATCCAGTTCGGATTCTACAAAGAACTACAAAAGGAACTAGGAGTCCCTGTTATCGATTCTGTAGTGGCTCCTTTCAAATACGCTGAGTTCTTAGCTGAACTTAAAAATAGGTTCGGATGGAAACAGAGTAAGGTCGGTGGATACGAATCGCCACCTCAAGAAGAGATGGATGCATGGAAACTCGAAGAGGAATATCTGTAAAACTCTAATTGATGATGGGCCTTACCCAAGGTCCTATTTTTTTATTTATATAGACTGAACCCTGTCAAAGGATCCTCTGGATCTAAAATAAAAGTGCTCCTTCCTGTTATATAAGCTGAACCTGTTATTTCAGGTTTGACAACTGTAGTCCCCTGTCTTTTATCTGTATCCAGTATTCTTCCACTGAATTCAGTTCCGATTATACTCTGGTACCGGTACTCTTCATCAACATCCAAAATTCCTTTGTGATGCAAAAGAGTCATCTTTGCACAAGTCCCGGTTCCACATGGTGACCTGTCGATCGAACCGTCTGCAAAAACAACTATGTTTCGATCAACATCTTCTCTAGATTCATAAAACTCCAAAAGAGAAACTTCCTCTTTATTCCCTGTTAATGGATTTACAAACTCATTTTCTTCATTCAATCTATTTCTTAACTCGATACCGATCTTCTTTAAAATACCCAATTCATCGATATCTATGTTATACCCTAAATCTTTGACATCTACCAAACCAACTAAATTACCTGAATAAACCAAATCGATTTCCACATCTGATTTAATTTCCGTCATTTCCAATTTTATTCTTTTCTTCCCGATCACAAAAGAATCCACGTTCTTTACGCTCACTTCCTTCACTTTATCTGCTTCAATCCTAGCTCTGCATTCCACGATACCTGCTGGAGTTTCAATTTTGATCTTTTCCTTTTCTGGTAAAAAACTGGTTTCTATAAGAGCGGTAACGATTCCAATTGTGCCATGTCCACACATATCCAAGTATCCTGTAGTATGCATGAATATCGCTCCCAGATCGGCTTCTGACATTTCGGTTTTCACCGGGATGGCTCCGAACATATCATCGTGTCCTCTAGGTTCTTTCATCAATAGTTCTCGGATGTTGTCGTACTTCTCAGCAAAGAGATCCCTCTGTTCAGCCACACTCCTTCCAAAAAAGGGAAATAAATTGATCCCACTGACAAGTATCCTTGTTGGTTCACCAGCGGTGTGCGTTTCTATTGTTTTTAGTTGGTAGTTTTTTTCCATATCCATACACTTCCTATATCACTTATTTCTTTGATCTGTTCTTACATTCAATTTCTTTTGATATACTTCAGGTTTTACCATCGATAACCAATCTATTTCTTTTCTCCTGTCTAAAACCTTTTGTTTATCTATCTCTATAAATAAAACATCTTCTTTTTTTTCCAACTCACCAATTGTTTCTCCGCTCGGATCTATCGCAACGGTTTTACCACAATAATCATCTTTAGAACCAAGGGCGTTAATACCTACGACGTAAGCTTGATTTTCACCTGCTCTAGCCGTAATCATCTGTTTCCACAATTTATCATATGGCTCCCGCCAGGCACTTGGAAATATTAGAAATTCTGCACCATTTAAAGCAGCTGAACGAGAAAACTCTGGAAAACCAAGGTCCGCACATAATCCCAACCCGATCTTCCAACCTTCAATATCAAAAAGTCCTATAGAAGAACCGGGAGTGAAGAAGTCTTTTTCTTTATCCCACAAATGAACTTTTCTGTAAGTATGAATGAGTTCACCATCATTTTGAAAAGTCATAACGGAATCGTAATACTTTCCTCTGGTTTTTTCAATCAATCCTGCAATCACATGTACATTATATCCTTCAGCCAAATCTTTGAAAAATTGAATTTGTTTTTGAATTTCTCTCTTTTTCAGATTGGATAGCACTCCGTAATCGAATCCATGAATACATGATTCAGGGAAACATAGTATATCTGTATCTTTCAAAATCAAGTTATTTACGATATTGCTGATATTACTATAATATGATTCAAGACCGTCTTTATAATTCAATTGAACACATGCTACTTTTAATTTACTTGACATATTATACTACCATGTAAAATAAATAAAAAGGGTTTTTGGATTTATCGAAGTTCTTTCTCAAGTTTCTCCAATTCGGGGAAGTTCACTATCTTTCCTTCGTCCAACAGCTGTTTACCATCGAGCCATACAGATGAATTGGAGCAAATACCATCGCAGTGTGAGGATGCTGGAATCCCACCTTCTTGTTCGGGTACAAGTTTAGAACCTACGTTCCCAAGGCCCCATTCAGTGCCTCCCCATATTCTTTCATCCTCAACGATATTACCTGTCAATTTGGCTCCTGGGTTGAATCCATAACTTATGTGTGCCAGTCGATACATGTTTTCATCGTCGAATTTTTCTAACCAGTTCTTGAACTCTTGGGCTTCTCTGCCTCCCTCGATCTTTACAACTTTCCCCTTTTCGATGGTCAATTCTATAGGGTTGTCAAGCAATCCTATCGGAGGTACCAAAGAACCATCGAAGACCAGTTTACCGTTGATAGACTCGAACTTGGGACTCCAACTTATCTGTCCAGGGAGCATGGAGGCTTTTCCTCGCATTATGTCTCCGGAATGTACTATCATATGCCTCTCAGGATGATTTTCAAATTCTAGATCTGTCCCAGCAGGAGTCGTAACCTTTATCTTTTTTGCTTCACCAGTGACTTTAGCAATCTTCTTCAAAAATACCGCTAGTTTAGGCATGTCGACCCTTCCGATGGTTCTAACCATCATATCTGGATTCATCTCTACAAGACAGATATATCGGATATCATCACTAGCCTCGATCACTTTATCGTATACCGTAGAATAAAGGAGCCACTGTTCATTAAACTCGATCCAAACATCTGCTTCTTTCAATGCTCCTGCTAAGGTTTTCAGAGGAAGCATGTCGTCTGCAGCTTTACCTACACCTTCTGGTGTTGCATTCCAAACCACCATTGGTTTTCCGCCGGCAGTAAAAACCTCTGAAGCGGTAGCCTTAACAACGTTTTCATTCGAGTTGGTATCAGCGGTGATCACTACGTTGTCACCTTCTTCAACTTCTAAAATATCTCTAACTAAAGTCCTTCCAGACTTTCCTAATTCAAAATCGTATGCCATTTTATCCACCACTATTGTGTATATAAATAGCGTTCCTCTGTTATTTATAATTTATGAAGATTTAATGATTATCGAGTAAATAATAATTAATTTCACCGTAAAAATATTTTATTGTGTTAAGTAATATTATTGTCTATCCACCCTATCCAGATTTAAAAATAATTGGATTAATAATTTTTTTAAAGTTTGTTTAATTAAAATAAAAATTTGAAAAGATTTTTTACGAAGCTAGTTTGATTTGTTACTAAATCATTCTCGTTTATTTGAGAATTCCTCACTGATTTTTGTGATCAAGTTCCAAAGTTTTTCTACTGATTCGATTTCTACTTTTTCTGCAGGTGTGTGAACTCCTTTTAATGTAGCACCAAAAGATATCATATCCATCTCTTCGTACTTTTGATTGATTATCCCTGTTTCTAACCCGGCGTGCATGGCTTCTACTTTTGGTTCGTCATCATGTGATTTACTAAAGACTTCTTTCGAGATCTTTAGTATCTCTGAATCAGTATCAGGCTCCCAACCTGGATAAGCTTCATTTTCTTCAACTTTAGCTCCAAAATTTTCTGCAATTACCCTGATCCTATCTCTATTGGATAAAAGCTCAGATTTTGAACTGCTCCTAGTCATCATAGTTATCTCAATTTCTTCATCACCCTGTGATACAGTAGCAAGATTAGTCGACGTCTTAACAAGACCGGGTACTTCTTGATTCATTGACAGAACTCCGTGTGGCAGTGCTAATATAAGTTCTATAACCTTTTTGGAGTACTCCCCATTGATAACTTCAAGATCGTCAAAACCAACCTTCTTAACCTCCAAAGTCATTTCATCCTCGACTGAACCGTACTCAGCTTTCACTTCAGAAAAGATCTTTTTAATACGTTCTATAAAATCTTCTTCATTGCCATCTATATCTATTACAGCACGAGAATAACTGGGTATCGTGTTCCTTTTATTACCACCTTCAATATGTTGAATTTTTAAGGTATTG
>JBNJDY010000030.1:0-17598 GCA_051745305.1 Thermoplasmatota archaeon | reverse complement strand
ACAGATTTATATAATAGTTACTTCTAGGTGCTAAAACACTACTTAAAACAGGGCCTGTAGCTCAGCTAGGTAAGATAGAGCTAACTTGCTCTTTCTCTAGAAAGAGCACCTGGCTTTTAACCAGGTGGTCTGGGGTTCGAATAGAGTTGCTGTCAGGCAGTTCACGGAAATCCCCACAGGCCCATCTTTAAAAAATCGAGAGTGGTATCTATCATGGAAAAAACAAATTCAAAATCGGGGGTAAACAATGGGTAATTTCAATGTTATGAAACACGGATTCGTACCGGAACATCATCTAGTCCCGAAAGAGGACGAAAATGAGATATTAGAAACGTTAGAAGTTGGTAAACAGGATCTTCCAAAGATCCTAAAAAGTGATCCAGTGATCGAGCAGATGGAAAAGGTTCACGGTGATATTGAAGAAGGTCGGTTGATCGAAGTGGTCCGTGAAAGTAAAACAGCTGGTGTAGCGAAAGTGTATAGGTTGGTAATAAGTAGATAGAATTAAAATAAGGTGTGAAAAGATGAGAGAATTAGTTGACAGTTTCTTTCGAGAGATTAGTGTGGTTAGTCATCATCTGGAGTCATTTAACGATTTTCTTCCCTCCATGGACAATCCCAACAGCAGGGCTCAGAAGATCATCGATAATATTAGGATAGGTTACGGTGAAGGTGGTTGGGGTAAGATAAGATTAAATCCTGAGAAAGTTGACGGTCAGGAGATTGAGATCAGAGTAGGTAGAGAGAGGACTGAAGACGGAAGAGTTGATCCAAATTCTGAACGTACCATCAGGATAAAAAGACCTACGGTCAAAGAAGCTACTGGTTCCGAACACAAACTAACCCCTCAAGAAGCTAGGTTGAGGGATCTGTACTACAGTGCTAAAATCGAGATGAGGATGAGCATCATCAAAGATGGTATCGAAGAGGAACCTCTGTGGATACCTATAGGTCAGATACCGATAATGATCGGATCTAAAAAATGTAATCTACATATAGATAATATAGACAGTACCGTCGAAGAGGTTCTGAATGTAGATATCAACAGCCCCGA
This sequence comes from Thermoplasmatota archaeon, assembly GCA_051745305.1. Classification (GTDB taxonomy): domain Archaea; phylum Thermoplasmatota; class Thermoplasmata; order Halarchaeoplasmatales; family Halarchaeoplasmataceae; genus Saliniplasma. Next base: position 16,544 of record JBNJDY010000030.1, on the reverse strand, counting down.
GTACGAAGAAAAAACGTACAGGGACAAATTGAAGATGCTCGGTGAAGATCCCCACGACCCACAGGGTTATTTCGTAGTCAGCGGTACAGAAAGGAACCTCATGGCTGTAGAGGACATGGCTTCAAACAGAGTCATGTGTGAAATAAACGAAAAGTACGGCAGGGAGATCGAGGTCGCAAAAATATTTTCTCAACGTCACGGTTACAGAGCTCTTACAGTGATGGAAAAGAAAAAGGACGGATTGATCACTGTATCGGTCCCTTCAGCCAGAGGGGATATACCCGTCGTCATATTGATGAAAGCCCTTGGCATGGAGAACGATCAAGAAATCTTTAATGCAATGACCACGGATGAAGACATGTCCAGCATTATCTTTGCCAATATAGAGATGTGTCAGGAAGAGGAAGACTATACACCTGACGGTGTTTACGACCAAGAGGACGCTATGACATATCTCGAAAAGAAATTCGCTACAGGTCAGGCCGAGGAATACAGACAGCGTAAAATAGATTCGATATTGGACCGCTCACTACTCCCACATCTGGGAAATCACCAAGAGGATAGGATGAAGAAGGCGGTCTTCCTAGGTAGGATGGCTAGAGCGATATTAGAACTAAAAGCAGGTCATAGAGAATCGGATGATAAGGATCATTATGCTAACAAAAGATTGAAACTTTCCGGTGACCTGATGGCTGATCTATTCAGAGTTTCGGTGGTCAATCTATTGAAGGACTTAAAGTACCAACTGGAAAGAAATTACGGCAAGAAGGGCGAAGTGAGGATAAAATCTTCGATCCGTCCAGATCTTATGAAAAATAAACTACAGCATGCGATGGCTACAGGTAACTGGGTCGGTGGCCGAACGGGTATCTCACAATTGCTTGATAGAACATCCAACATGAGTGCCATAAGCCATCTGAGGAGAGTCAAATCACCCCTGTCGAGAAGTCAGCCCCATTTTGAGGCGAGAGAATTACACGCAACGCACTGGGGGAGATTGTGTCCAAATGAAACCCCAGAAGGTCAAAATTGTGGTCTAGTAAAAACATCCGCCTTGATAGTAGATGTATCCAAGGGTACAGAACCTATGGAAGTTAGGTGGAAATTGTACGATATCGGTTTAGAGCAGATGAGCCAGGGTTCTGAGGCGAAAACAAAGGTATATCTCAATGGTGACTTAATTGGGTTAGTTGAAGATCCTCACGAGTTCGTTAAGGATGTAAGACATGAAAGAAGACATGGTGTGATATCGGATCAAGTGAACGTTAGATACGACGAAACCATGGGAGAAGTAATATTGAACTGTGACGAGGGTAGAGTAAGAAGACCTCTTTTGATCGTTGAAGATGGCGATATCAATCTGAGCAAAAAAAAGATGGACGAACTCATAGATGGAAGAATCAGGATCAGTGAACTTTTCGAAGAAAATATTATAGAATGGATCGATGCGGAAGAAGAGGAGGACATCTACGTAGCTTTGTATCCCTTCGAGATCCCATCGTTATGTGACGAGTGTGATTCACCAATATCTGAAGCAGATATCACTTGGATAAATATGGGTCAAGGAGAAGATATCGCTCAGATAGAGTGCCATAAGTGTGGAGGAGTGATGGAGAGAGAAAACTTGATCGAAGAAGATCACACCCATCTTGAAGTGGACCCACTGCTCATATTAGGGGCATCTACTGGTCTGGTACCTTATGCTGAGCACAATGCAGCCCCACGTTGTTCCATGGGAGCGAACATGATGAAACAGTCCCTGGGTCTTACTGCCTCAAATTACAGGCAGAGGCCGGATACCAGAGAACATATGATGCACTATCCACAGAAACCACTGCTTCAAACAAAAACGATGGATCTTGTCAACTTCAACAAAAGACCTGCAGGCCAAAATTTCGTAGTTGCGGTCATGTCCTATCAAGGCTACAATATGGAAGACGCCCTGGTGATGAATCGTGCGGCTATAGATAGAGGTTTAGCACGTTCGACTTTCTTTAGGACCTACACTACCGAGGAGAGAAGATACCCCGGAGGCCAGGAAGATCATTTCGAGATACCCGATCCCGACGTTAGAGGTGCTAGAAGTGATCAGTTCTACAAGCATTTAGATGAAGAAGGTTTGGTCAATCCAGAAACCAAGGTTGACGGAGGCGATGTTTTGGTCGGAAAGACATCACCACCTCGTTTCCTTGAAGAGGACACCGATTTCATGGCACCTCAGAAGAGAAGAGAAACTTCTAAGATCGTGAGACCCAGAGAGAAAGGATGGGTAGATACGGTGATGCTCACAGAATCGGAAGATGGAAGTAGATTGGTAAAAGCTAAAGTAAGGGACCAGCGTGTTCCCGAACTAGGTGACAAATTCGCATCTAGACACGGTCAGAAAGGAGTTATCGGAAAGCTGGTCGAACCGGAAGATCTGCCGTTCACTGAAAACGGTACAGTTCCAGATCTTATATTGAACCCTCACGCGATCCCATCTAGAATGACAGTAGCACACGTGCTGGAGATGCTTGGAGGTAAAGTCGGTTCCCTGGAAGGAAGGTTCATCGATGGAACACCTTTCAGCGGTGAGACTGAAGAGGCCCTTAGAAAATCTCTAGAAAAGGCTGGTTTCAAACATAACGGTACAGAGGTTCTTTACGACGGACGTACCGGTAAGATGCTGCAGTCTGAAATCTTTGTTGGAGTCATCTATTACCAGAAACTTCATCACATGGTTTCAGGTAAACTGCACATGCGTTCTAGAGGACCGGTCCAAATACTTACTAGACAGCCCACTGAAGGCCGTTCAAGACAGGGCGGTCTGAGATTCGGGGAAATGGAAAGGGATTGTTTGATCGGACACGGTACAGCGATGGTCATCAAAGACAGATTACTTGATCAATCGGATGGTACCACGGAATACATCTGTGGTAATCCTGACTGTGGTCACGTTGCGATCATGGATAGCAACGGTGAATTGAGGTGTCCGGTATGTGGTGAAAAATCCGATGTCCACCAGATACAGACAAGCTATGCTTTCAAATTATTGATGGATGAATTAAGGTCACTTGGAGTGGCTATGAGATTACAATTGGAGGATTTGAAATGAGAAGAACCGGTGGAATTTCGAAGAGGGTAGGCAGCATAAAATTCGCCTATATGTCACCCGAGGAGATCAGGAAATTATCCGCTACAAAGATAATCACGCCTGATACCTACGATGACGATGGTTTTCCCATCGATATGGGTTTGATGGATACACATCTAGGTGTTATAGAACCAGGTTTAAGATGTAAGACATGTGGTGGCAGGGTGGATCAATGTTCTGGCCATTTCGGTCGTATAGAACTTGCTATGCCGGTCATACATGTAGGTTACGTCAAAGAGATTAAGAAATTTTTAAGATCCACCTGTAGAGAGTGCGGCAGAATACTTCTTCCAGAAGAAGAAAGGGATGAATATCAAGAACAGATGCATCAGATGGAAAGGATGGGGGCGGATTCCTTAGATATCAGGAAGTTAGCAAAGGACGTTTCTAAGAAAGCTAGAAGGAACAAAGTATGTCCACACTGTAAAGCTGAACAGCAGAAGATAATGCTTGATAAGCCCACTACATTCAGAGAAGACAATGCAAAATTGACTCCAAAGGAAGTTCGTTCTAGGTTAGAGAAGATACCGGATGAGGACCTCAGACCTTTGGGTATGAATCCTGATGTGGTTAGACCAGAATGGTTGGTCTTGTCTGTTTTACTTGTACCTCCTGTAACGGTCAGGCCTTCTATCACGTTGGAATCTGGAGACCGTTCTGAAGACGATCTCACCCACAAGCTCGTCGACATTTTAAGGATCAATCAAAGGTTGAGGGAGAACAGGGATATCGGTTCTCCCCAGCTTATCGTTGAGGATCTTTGGGATCTGTTACAGTATCATGTCACCACTTATTTCGATAACCAGACTTCTGGTATCCCACCTGCAAGACACAGGAGTGGTAGAACACTTAAGACTTTGATCCAAAGGTTGAAGGGTAAAGAAGGAAGGTTCAGGCAGAATTTAAGCGGTAAAAGAGTGAATTTCTCTTCTAGAACCGTGATATCACCGGATCCGTGGCTTTCTATCAATGAAGTCGGGGTACCTGAGAAAGCGGCAAGGGAGTTAACCGTACCACTCAACGTTACAGCATCAAATATCGAGTATGTTAGAGAGCTTGTAAGTAAAGGTCCAGAACCTAGGGAGAGAGGTAATTATGCACCTGGGGCTAATTACATAATAAGACCCGACGGCAGAAGAATCAGAGTTACTGAAACGAACGCTGAAACCGTGGCTGAGAAGATAGAGCCGGGATTTGTCGTGGAAAGAGGACTCAAAGACGGTGACGTAGTATTGTTCAATCGTCAACCATCTCTTCATAAGATGTCTATGATGGCACATGAGGTTAAGATAGTACCGGGTAAAACATTCAGGTTGAACTTAGCCGTATGTCCACCTTACAATGCAGACTTTGATGGTGATGAGATGAACCTTCACGTTCTACAGAGTGAGGAAGCAAGGGCTGAAGCTAAAGTCATCATGCGGGTCCAGGAGAATATTTTGTCCCCGAGATTCGGTGGACCGATCATTGGTGCCATCCAGGATCATATCAGCGGTCTATTTTTCTTAACCTATAAAAATCCACTTTTCTCTAGAAGAGAGGTTGTTGGGATCTTCTCAAATTTGGTTACTGATAAATTCCCGGAGCCTGTTGAGATCGATGGAGAGAGATACTGGTATGGAAAGGATATTTTCAGCCACTTTTTACCGGACGGGTTGAATATGGAGTTCAGAGCTTCTATCTGTGAAAAATGTGAAACCTGTAAATACGAGGATTGTGAACACGACGCATACGTAAAAATAAGAGATGGACAGCTCATATCTGGAACGATAGACGAAGATGCGGTAGGTGCATTCGCAGGTAACATAGTAGATAAACTTGCAAGGGACTTTGGTAACGATGTTGCTAGGGAGTTCATTGACAAGGTCACGAACATCGCGCTGGGTTCTATAACTCTGAGAGGTTTTACCACAAGTATACAAGATGAGGACGTTCCAAAGGAAGCTCAGAAGCAGATCAAGGCTGTAATGGATAAAGCCGAAGTCAAGGTGCGAAAACTTGTAGATGCCTATAAAGATGGCGAACTAGAAGGTATGCCGGGAAGATCATTAGAAGAAACTCTAGAAAGCAGAATAATGAGTGAACTGGGCAAGGCAAGAGACGAAGCAGGTAAGATAGCATCTAAGCATCTAGGTATGGGTAATAATGCTGTAGTTATGGCCCGAACCGGTGCTAGAGCGAGTATGTTGAATTTGACACAGATGGCTGGATCTCTCGGTCAGCAGGCAGTCAGGGGTGAACGACCGAAAAGAGGTTACGACCAAAGAACCTTAGTCCATTTCAAGAAAGGAGAACTGGGAGCGGGTTCACGGGGTTTCGTTAAATCATCTTACAAAGATGGCTTGACACCTCTAGAATATTTCTTCCATAGTATGGGTGGTAGAGAGGGTTTGGTCGATACTGCGGTCAGAACGAGCAGGTCAGGGTACATGCAGAGACGTTTGATCAACGCTCTTGAAGACCTGATGGTTTCCCGAGATGGAACTGTGAGGAACACTGCTGACACAATAATACAATTCGAATATGGTGAAGACGGAGTCGATCCACAGAGGAGTAAACGGGGAGAAGCTGTAGATATGGACGACGTGATGACGGAGTTCAGAACTATGAAAGGAGGTGAGTGAACATGGCAAAAAAAGATACGATCAATGCATTGATCAGAAGAGGCATAGACGAGCAGTTGGCTGAGAAATTAGCAGATAAGGGATATTTGCTAGGTGATGTACGATCAGCTACTGTAAAAGAACTTACTGAATTGATGACCGAGAAGCAGGCTAAGAGTGTTAAGGAGAACATCAAGAAAAAACCCAAACCAAAGAAGAAAAAGAAGAAAAGCAAAAAGAAGAAAAGTAAAAAGAAGAAGGAAAAGGACGTTGATCTAGAGGCACCTGAGAAGGTCAAACCGTTGAAAGGAGTGGCCAAAGAACTCGACGAGATACAGCAGGAGAAAGGTTATGGCCTGCCCAGATCTATGGTTGTGAAAGCAGCTGAAAGGATCGAGGAAGAAGGTTTGGATAAAAAAGATTATGAAACTATCTTAGAGATCATTTACAATAAATATCAGAGCAGGCAGATAGACCCTCTTGATTCAGTAGGTATAGTCGGGGCTCAATCCATAGGTGAACCAGGTACACAGATGACCATGCGGACCTTCCATCACGCGGGAGTTGCAGAGTTAGGTGTAACACAGGGTCTGCCTAGGATGATCGAAGTCGTTGATGCTAGAAAGGTACCTAGTACACCTATCATGGAAGTTCACCTCATAGACGAGTACAAAAAGGATAGAGAACAAGCCAAGAAGATAGCTTCAAAACTCGAAGTTACCAGGTTGATAGATATCGCAGACCTAGAGATAGATATGGCCGATATGAAAGTAAGTATCAGTCCCGATATGGACAGGGTCGAGGAAGAAAATATAGAACTAGATGACATGGTTGAAAGATTGGGTAAAATGAGAGGTATTGATTGTACAGTAAAAAGAGACGGTGATATGATCTACATTCATTCTGCGGAATCCAAATTCAGTCAACTTCATCAGATCGTAGAAAGCGCTAAAAAGACAAAGATCAAAGGTTTAAAAGGGGTCGAAAGGGCCATCATCAGAGACCTTGGTGAAGAGTATGTTATATTTACGGAAGGAACCAACCTCAAGAAGGTACTCGAGGTCGAGGGTGTAGATATATCTAATACATTCTCAAACAGTATGGTAGAGATTTATGATGTACTTGGCGTGGAGGCGGCTAGAAATTCAATCATCAAAGAGGCTAAAGATACATTGAACGATCAGGGTTTGGAAGTCGATATAAGGCATATAATGCTGGTCGCGGATATGATGACCAACGAAGGAGACGTAAAAGCTATCGGTAGACACGGTGTTTCTGGAAAGAAGACCAGTGTTCTTGCTAGAGCGGCCTTTGAGATAACCAGTACCCATCTGTTGAGGGCCGCTATAGTCGGTGAAATTGATAAATTAGACGGTGTAGCAGAGAACGTCATCGTTGGACAACCTATAACCCAGGGAACCGGAGCCGTCAAGGTCAAATATACACCGCATGCCAGTAAAGAGGACTGATAAAATAATAAATAAAACATTATGTATGGATATAACATATAAGGTTGCTATATTAAAATCGAAAATTAAAAATTGAAGGAGGCATATTATGGATATAAACAGAGAGATCAGATTGGCCGTGAATACCGGCGAGACCAGTTTAGGAGTAAAAGAGGCCAAGAAGAACATAGAAGATGACAAAGCAAAGATGCTTATCGTGGCAAAGAACTGTCCCGAACCGAAGTTTAAAGAACAAGAGTATGAAGGTGTACCTATTTACCAATTCAAAGGCAATAACCATGAACTTGGTTCTACGGCAGGTAAACCGTTCACAGTTTCATCGATAACGGTAATGGATCCTGGAGAATCGGAAGTACTCTCGTTGGTAGAATAAGGAGTGTTTAATAAAGGGCGGAATTAAGATGGAAGATATAACTTTTAATGAAAAAACTCTTAGATATATTTCTCTTTTCGAGGAAACAACTGGAGCCAAAGTCAAGGATTGTATAGATATACCCGAAAAAGTAATATTTTTGGTCAATCCCGGTGACGTAGAAAAGGCCATAGGCAAAGGCGGAAAGAACGTTACCAAGGTTAGTAACAAGATCGATAGGAATGTACACATCATCGAGTACAGCGATGATCCTAAAAAACTACTAAAAAACATCTTTTACAGTTACAAAGTGAAAAATGTCGAGCTTGAGGAGAAGAACGGCGTCAAGCACGGCACTGTTGAAGTTGCTCCGGAGAACAAAGCTCGTGCTATCGGTAAGAAAGGTAGAAATCTGTCCATAGCTAGAAAGATAATGATGAGACATTCAGACGTATCCAGCGTATCTGTCGCTTAAGATACCTACTCTACCTCTGAAGTTCAAGTAAGGTTCGAGTTCTAATTCCTTTTTCCACTGCTGGTAGCAGGTACATTCTGGATTTTTCAATCTACTTTTTATGGGCTCTATGTCCTGTGTTAGGTTGAACCTTCTTATTAACTCAACTATTTCTTGATCACATTCTCCGCAGTTGTGGGCCCCCCTTTCACTACCTAAACCTACCGTACTTGAGATAATGGTGGAATCTATGTTGTCTACTTCTGATATCACTTTCAAAAGGGACCATAGCCATGCAGATCTGTAAATTTTATCCCTATTCAATTTCTCTAAAAGACTCCCTCTTTGGACGTTAACGGGATTTATCGAGATGATGTTGTCAGGATGTGAAACTCGTTCGATAGAATTTGTAAGATCCTTTATCGCTTCTTTTTCGGTCAGGAACGGAGGTTTGAGAAGAAGGTAAGTTCTCAGTAGGGACTGGTTATCGAAAACCAGGTCTCTCTTTTCTAGATAATTTTCCAGTTTGAACCCCTTGTTTATACAGTTCTTCAGAACAAAGTTGTTACTGGATTCTAGGCCTATCGCCAACTCTAGTTTTTTGACTTTGGAAGAGAATTTCTGTAATCTGTTTGAAGTGATAAACTGTGGTCTTGTTTCGACCACTACCTTTCCAGCGTCAAGAAAATTTAAGACGTTGAGTGCGAACTTTTGCGGAATCTCATCTTCATCGAAAAAACTTCCAGAGGTATAGATTTTGACGATTTCCTCACCTGAATATTTATCAGAAAATTCTTGGAATTGATCAGCCAGATCATCATGATTTATATCTGGATTAGTATCGGTGTAATAACCGCACATTGTACATCCAGAAGATCGATTCCATGAACACCCTGTAGTCCGGAATATAACTGAGAAAACGTCTTTTAATTCACCCTGGTAAAGCTCCCTTTCAGTCCAGCTGCTGACCAGATCTCTGCGGTTGGAACGTGAAGTTCTAGATTTGCACTTCTCGATCTCCTCTAGGATGTCCATGTAATATCAAATCTAACGGGTAAATAAAGACTTTTGGAAAGGGTTTTGATCATAGTAGGTCTTTCAACTTCTCTAAAATCCTTAGGTTCTCCGGTAGTTTGCTTTCCATCACTATAGCTAACTTTATCTGTTCGCCGAAGGTATTGATGAAAGTTCCGCTGTTTTCCAACCATGATCTGATAGGGATCACAACATCAGCTTTGGTAAGCGATTCGGTGTTTTCACTGGTTAGATGTACTATATTTTCTGTATCTGGGTACTGATCCACTTTACCATAAACAAGCACTGCGCTGGAGTCGGGGATCCCAACTTTGAATTTCTTCTCTGTAAGTCCCATCGTGTTAGCTCCGGGCTGCGCAACTATCATGTTCTCCGTTTCTACTTTACTATCATAGTTCAACACTGCAACTCCATTATCTAACTCTTCTACACTGCTCACCTCTTCTGCTCCATAATCTTTAGCTCTTTTAACGAACATCTTCAAGATCGGAGCGCTCTCATAAGCTTCCTTTTCCACAAGTATCTTTTCAGCAGTCATCAGGTCTTTTAAATTCGCTGTGGACGCTTTACCTCCTTCAAGTATGTAAACGTCTCCATCTATTTTTTCAGCTATACCTCTCAGTCCCTCAGCTTCTTCGATGGTCGTTTGTGATGAAACCAGTATCTCCGCTCCATCTTTCAGTAGTTCAACAGCCTCTTCTAGATCTCCTTTTTTATTTATATTTTCAAAATTCGGTAACGTCTGGAATTTACCGATATCACATAGATGTCCCTGGTATTCTTCATCTTCAGCAGGTTTTAACATGACCGGTCTTCCATTGACGGTTCTAACATCTACAGGACAGGTCAGTCCACACCCTACACAATACGTTTCTCCGGCCGATTCGGTTTCATGTGGTCCCGGCTTAACATCGTTCATAACTTCTTCAAAAGCACCGGTCGGACATGCATCAGCAAGATCTCCGATCAAAAGACTATTGACTTCACCTAGGGGGTCACCGAAAGCCGGTTCAACGATAGTTTTGAATCCTCTATGTGCGAACTGTACCACACCTTCACCGTGTACCTCTTCGGTGGTCCTTACACATGAACCGCATTGAACACATTTACTGGGTTCTCTTACTACGCTCTCATGTGAATCGTCTTTCTCGTATTCGAATTTGATACCATCGTATGTGTGCTGTTCCGCACCGTATAAATCGGCGTAATCCCGGAGGAGACATTCGAATCTGTCAAGACATCCACATTCTAAACATCGCTCAGCTTCCGATTCAGCCTCTTGACTTTGGAATCCGAGTTCGATCTGGTCAAAATCTTTGATCCTTTGGTCTGCCTCTCTCCTCGGCATAGCTGTCCTAGGTTCTTTGTTCCAATCGGCGAGGTCCTCTTCAGTCACCTCGTCTTTATGAACATATCCAAAGGGTATCTTGTAATCTTCAGGTATGCTGTAGTCATCTAAACCTTTGTTAAGGAACGAATCCACTGCAAATGCAGCTTCTCTACCCTGTCCAGTACATTCAACTATCGAGGAAGCACCGATCACTGCATCTCCTGCTGCGAACACGTCTTCAAGATTGGTCTGGAATTTTTCGTTGGTCCCTAGTGTGTATTTATCTTTTTCAAGCCCTTCACTTTCTAGAAGTTCGAGGTCCGGCTGCTGTCCAATAGCGAGTATTACACAATCCGCTTCAATATCGATTTCTTCGTCGGGTATTTCGATCGGTTTAGGTCTACCGGATTCATCTGGTTCACCTAGTTCAACTGCAGAACAGGTAACCTTCTCGACACCGCTTTCATCACATCCACACACTTTCTTTGGACTAGCTAAGAATTTGAACTCGATACCCTCTTCCTTGGCTTCTTCGATCTCCTCCTGGTTAGCCGGGGCCTGTTCTTCACTTCTCCTGTAAGCTATCACAACTTCCTTTCCGATCCGCTTGAGCGTTCTAGCAACGTCCATAGCAGTGTTACCGCAGCCGATGACTACAACGTTATCACCTAGTGGAAGGTCCTTACCCAACGTGTGATCTATAAGGAATTCGATACCACCCATCACACCTGGTAGTTCGACACCTTCTATGGGAACCATCCAACTTTCCCATGCACCGGTGGATACGAACACGGCATCATAATTTTCACGTAATTCATCAAGGTGTATATCCTCTCCCATCTTGACCCCAGTTTCAAAATCGATACCCAAATCGAGGATCCACTGGATCTCTTTATCTAGTTTGTCTTTTGGAAGCCTGTAATTCGGTATACCATAGCGCATCATACCTCCGAGTTTCGGCATCATGTCGTAGATTTTAACATCGTGGCCTTTCAACCGAAGGAAGTAGGCAGCAGTTAGCCCAGCAGGCCCGCCTCCTACAACTGCAACGTTTTTACCAGTACTTTCTGGGATCTCAGGGGTCCAAGGGTCTTCGATATCGACTTCAGCAGCGTACATCTTTTCCTGCCGGATCGCGATCGGGTCTTCTACCATCTCTCGTCGGCACTCTTCTTCACATGGAGCAAAGCAAGCTCTTCCTAAAGAAAGTGCAAGCGGACTTTTTTCTTTTATCAGTTTGATCGCTTCCTTTGGTCTTCCGTTGGCTATATGAGCTAGATAGCCCTGCACGTCCAAGCTGGCAGGACATTCAATCGAACACGGAGCTACACAGTCGCCAGTATGCTCAGATAAGAGCAGTTCTAGGGCCATCTTTCTTCCTTTTTGAACCTGTTCAGTATCCGTGGTTATCTCCATGCCATCCGATACCGGCGTATCGCAGGTCGTCGTCACTAGAGTTCCTCTATCGGTTTTGACCTCGGCCAAACAAACACGACATCCACCGAAGGGTTCTTCGATGAACTCAATCTCACAAAGTGTGGGGATGAATATACCATTCTCTCTGCATACATCCAGTACTTTGTTTGAAGGGTCAGTTTCGTATTCTTTTCCGTTAATTTTTAGAGTGATTTTATCAGACATCTATTCCACCTCCACAGCATTTACGGGACAGACTTCTTCACAGGCACCACATTTAATACACAGTTCTTGGTCGATAACATGCTGCTCCTTAGATTCACCGGTAATGGCATCTGCTGGACATTCCTGAGCACACTGGGTACAACCTATACAGCTATCTGTGATAGTGAACGTTATGAGTTCTTTACAGACTCCGGCTGGACAGGTTCCTTCTTCAAGGTGTGCCGTATATTCATCTTCGAAGTATCTAAGGGTTGTCAGGACCGGATTCGGAGCAGTCTGTCCAAGTCCACAGAGCGAATGAGCTTTGATCTGATAGGCCATGTCTTTCAGCTTTTCAATATCCTCTGCGGTTCCTTTTCCTTTACTGAATGAGATCAACATCTCTAACATGCGTTTAGTCCCGATTCTGCAGAACGTACACTTTCCACATGATTCTTCCTGAGTAAAATCTAAAAAGTAATTTGCCACATTGACCATACAGGTATCTTCATCCATGACGATCATACCGCCGGAACCCATTATGGCACCGGCTTTTGTCAAAGTCTCATAATCGACAGGGGTATCGAGGTACTTTTTGGGTAAACATCCTCCGGAGGGACCACCTAGTTGTACAGCTTTGAATTCTTTATCGTTCTCGATACCTCCACCGATGTCGAAGATCACCTCTTTAAGGGTGGTGCCGATAGGTACTTCCACTAATCCTCCTCTTTTGATTTTACCTGCTAGAGCGAAGACTTTCGTACCTCCACTCTTATCCGTTCCGACTTCACTGAACTTATCTGCTCCATTTCTCAGTATCCATGGGATATTAGCCCAGGTTTCAACGTTATTAATATTAGTGGGTTTATTGAAAAGTCCTTTTTGAGCCGGGAACGGTGGTCTAGGTCTAGGCATTCCACGCTCGCCTTCGATGGAGTGCATCAGTGCGGTTTCTTCACCGCAAACGAAAGCGCCCGCCCCCTCTTTAACATGTATATCGAATGAGAAATCTGTCCCCAATATATTGTCTCCTAGGAAGCCCTTCTTTTTCGCCTCTTTGATACCTAGTTCTAATCTTTTGATGGCTAAAGGATATTCAGCCCTGCAGTATATGTATCCTTCATCAGCCCCTACAGCGTATGCACCTATTATCATCCCTTCTAGGACTGCGTGAGGATCACCTTCGAGAACTGACCTGTCCATGAATGCACCGGGATCTCCTTCATCTGCATTACATATCATATACTTCTTATCGTCTTTAGCGTCTTTAGCGAACTGCCATTTCAATCCAGTGGGGAATCCTGCTCCCCCTCTACCTCTTAGATTACTTTCTTTGATGACCTCTATTATTTCATCAGGTTCCATATCCATGGCTTTCTTTAGGGCTTCGTACCCATCTCTCTCTATATACTCTTCAATGTTCTCAGGATCGATTACACCGCTGTTGCGGAGTACTATTTTATGCTGTTTTGAGAAGAAATCGTATTCTTTTTCAGTAGTTTGAATGAGTTTTTCCTCGTATGGAACCCCTTCTATAATATGGTCTTCAACGATCCTTTTAACATCATCTTTAACTAGATTTCCATAAGTGAATTTTTTATCATCCTCTTCGATCTCGATTATCGGCTCGTTATGGCACATTCCGACGCATCCGACTTTATCTACTTTTACGTCGATATTTTCCCTTTCTAAATTTTCAACAAGTTCTTCATAAACTTCTCTAGCACCTGCTGCAATACCGCAGGATGCGTAACCTACCAAAACACGTTTATTCATGTATCTTCCCCCTTGTATCCCTGGATAACCTCTTTAACCTTCTCCCTTGTAAGATTGCCATAAACTTCTCCATCTACCATAACAACTGGTGCGAGACTGCAGCATCCTAAACAAGCAACCCTTTCCATGGTGAAAAGACCGTCCTCCGTAGTTTCTCCGGTCTTTATGTTTAATTCGTTCTCAATGGTTTCCGTGATAGATTCTGCACCTTTGACATGACATGCGGTACCATGGCATAGTTTTATCATATGTTTTCCCAGAGGTTCGAATCTAAATTGGGCGTAGAACGTTGCGACGCCGTATATTTTACTTACAGGAAGTTCTAGATAATCGCCTATCTCCTTCATCACCTGTCTTGGGAGATATCCAAAATTTTCTTGGCTTTCCTGCAGTAAAGGTATTAGATTACTTGGCTTCGGGTCATACTTTTTGAGTACTTTATCGATCTTCTCTTTTGGCAGTTCGGGTTCTTCCATGATTTTGTTCCTCCATATGATATAACAAATATTTGAGGTAGATGGTATCGTTTACCTCTATTTATATTTCTTAGTGGGGCGATAGATTAATGTGTTAAAAATTTTGCTAAAGATATCCAAGTTTTTTAGTGATAGATTTGTTGTTATACACCTTGACCTAGATATACGTTCACCTAACCCAGATTACATAATCGAAATACTTAAATTTAGATACTCTAATGGGCCTCCCACATAATAAAATCTTGGAGCAAGGAGAAAAATAATATGTCTTTAGATAAAGTTTATGAGCAGGTCGTAGATAGGAATCCAGGCGAGAAGGAGTTCCATCAGGCGGTGGAAGAAGTTCTAGAAACCATCGAACCAGTGATGGAGAAACATCCGGAATTCGTCGATGCTAAGATCATTGAAAGATTGGTTGAGCCGGAAAGACAGATCATATTTAGGGTGCCGTGGACTGACGATCAAGGAGAAGTCCATGTAAATCGCGGTTTCCGAGTTCAGTTCAACAGCGCTATAGGGCCCTATAAAGGTGGACTCAGATTCCATCCTTCAGTATATATCGGTATAATCAAGTTCTTAGGTTTTGAACAGATATTCAAAAACGCACTCACTGGATTGGCAATGGGCGGAGGTAAAGGAGGTTCTGATTTCGATCCCAAAGGAAAATCCGATGATGAAGTGATGAGATTCTGTCAGAGTTTTATGAATGAGTTATACCGACATATCGGTCCGGATACTGACGTTCCAGCCGGTGATATCGGTGTAGGTGGTCGTGAGATCGGTTATCTGTTCGGTCAATACAAGAAGTTGAAGAATGTCTTTGAAGGAGTGCTCACTGGAAAATCTCCAGAGTGGGGTGGATCTTTAGTCAGGCCTGAAGCTACAGGTTTTGGATTGGTGTATCTAACCGAAGAGATGCTGAAAGATGCCAACGAGAGTTTCAAAGGAAAAGAAGTCTTGATATCCGGTTCCGGAAATGTGGCCCAGAACGCTTTGAAGAAATGTAACGAATTAGGAGCTAAAGTTGTCACTCTTTCTGATTCATCTGGAACGGTTTATGATCCTGAAGGAATTTCAGGAGACAAAGTAGATTACGTTGTCGAACTCAAGAATATTAGGAGAGGCCGGATAAAAGAATACGCTGAAGAGTATGACCTAGAGTATGTCGACGGCGGTAAACCATGGGACTTCGATGCTGATATAGCTTTACCATCGGCAACGCAGAATGAGGTACAAGAGAAGGATGCTCAGAAGCTAGTAGATAATGGTGTCATCGCAGTCGGTGAAGGTGCGAATATGCCTTCTACTCCTGATGCTATCAAGATATTCCAAGAGAATGATGTCTTGTTCGCACCCGCTAAAGCTGCCAACGCCGGTGGAGTTTCAGTTAGCGGCTTAGAGATGGCTCAGAACTCCCAGAGAGAAAGCTGGTCTTTCGAAGAAGTAGATAACAAGTTAAAAGGTATCATGAAGAACATCTACCGAACTTGCTACGATACTTCCAAGAAATACGGTGACGAGGGTAATCTAGCTTTGGGAGCCAACGTAGCTGGTTTCTTGAAAGTGGCCAAAGCCATGCTGGACCAGGGCGTTATATAGACGCTAGTGTTCTAGAACACTTTTTCAAACCCTTTCTTTTTTGTTAATTTTTCGAATCCCTTATGCATAAATACTCAACCAATACATTTTAATCATACTTTTCGATACCCATATATGCCAGAGATCGAGGAATTACACGAGATGGTAGAGGATATCTATTCTTTAGAAGAGTTCAAAGAACTCATCATCGAACGGCAGGAAGAATACGATGATCTTTTAGATATGGAAACCATCGGGATGATGCTGGTATCGGAACAGGGACGCTACGATTCTATGATCAAAGATATCAGTGAGTTGAAGAACGGGGATGAGGCTACTATCAGCGCTAAAGTCGTTGACCTTGGAAGACTTAGAACATTCAACAGGAAAAATGGTAACAGCGGTAAAGTCAGGAACGTTAGATTGGATGATGGGACCTCTTCTGTGAAACTTGTACTTTGGGACGAACAAACTGAATTGGTCGGGGATAAAATCGAACAGGGGTGTTCTATCAAAGTGATCAACGGGTATGTTCAGGACAAAGGGTACGGCTTACAAATTCAAGCTGGTAAGTGGGGTGAAGTGAGGGTTGACGGGGAAGTTGTAAACGATCGATGATTTTAGTTGGAAAGGAAAAATGATTAATATATACAGTCAAATTATACGTTATCATGATCGAAGAAGAAAAGTCTGGTTTTATCGAGGTTTTAGTGGAGTG
>JBNJDY010000029.1:0-17682 GCA_051745305.1 Thermoplasmatota archaeon | reverse complement strand
CGCAGTGAAATGTATCATCTGGAAAAACAGTTTCTCTCATATCTTGCTTAAAAAATGCAATTTTTGGGTGATTTTGCCTAGCTAAATTTATCATACCCTGAGAAAGATCTATACCTACTACATCGGCCCCTTTTTGATGTAAATAATTAGTATCCCGCCCGTCTCCGCAACCTAAATCTATGACTCTTGGTTTCTTAGGGAGATATTTCAAAGTAATATCAATCATTTTTTCCTGGAATTCTCTATCTCCCCCTTCAAGTGTTGTCCCACAATAGTCCTCCGCAATTTTATCGTAAGATTTTATGGTCATCATCAAAGGATTGGAACTATTATTTTCATTCATTTTATACCTAATTCATTCTTTATTTGATCTATTTCTTCAGTGGTTAATTTCCTTGGAAAATTCCTATGTTCCTCACCAGGTTTTGTTGTGTAAAAAGGTCTATTGCATCCAGGACATCCTCTAGTTCTAAAAATATCTCCCTTTTCTATATACTCGATACACTCATCTGGTTTTTCTTCAATTATCTCAATTGATTCAACAAGACTATGGTTATACAGTAGATATGTCAATAATTGGGCTTTTCTATAATACTTCATTTCGACTTGATAGTTTTTTAAAAGAAGTGGAAATAATGATACATCAGCCCCAGTATCGAAAATTTTTCTGACAGCTACTCCCAATTGTTCCAAATCTTCACCCATTCCTACAATCATGTGTGCTGTAACATTTTTCTCACCAAATATATCAATAGCCCTAGACAGATAATCCCAAAACACAAGTGGGGGGTAGTTAGGTTTAGTTTTCTTTCTTAAATCATTGGTAACAGCATCGATTCCAACTCCGATATGATCTACTGGTCCTTTTATCTCTTCTAAAGTTTCATCTGTAAGAGGTGGTGAAGAAACTGAAATCGGTTTACTTGTTTCATTTAATTTTTTAGTGATCTCGATTATCTTATTTTCGTAGTCCTCGGTATCAGGTGATTGTAAACATATCCGTTCAAGATCTGATTCTCTAAGCTTTTCTAAAAAATCTTCAATCTCAAATAATGGCCATGAAACACGAGAAAGCCATCTAGAATCACCTTTCCCTTGTGGACAATATAAACAAGCTCCTCTGCATCTTTCACTAGGCACCAATAAATAAGCTGTAGTTGGTTCTTCCAATATCTTGCTGTTTTGCAGTGAAAGATAACTAGCAGTCCCCGAAGATACCCTTATTTCCATTTTTTTACTTCCAGTTTTTATTATATGTCCACTCACTTGATTTATACTTTTCTTTTAACTCTTCAGCATATTTTTCTTCCTTTTCCGATAATTTACCTTCTTTCACTTGAATTCCAAAATAATTTACATAATTGTTTTTCATTTTAGTTATCAATTCATCAGGTTGTGGTTTATTCCCAAGCTCTTTTTCCATAGTAGTCACCAATTCAAAAAATGAATTTACACCTTTTGCTTTGAGCTTATCCTCATCAAGCAATAATATATCAGACAAAATTTCTAGATCTGTTGCGTACATAAGAGTACCGTGCTGAAGTAAACCTTTTTTGCCTCTGCGTTGAGCGCTACCTGAAACCTTTCTATTTGAAACTAATATGTCGTTATATGGCTTAAAAGTTGCTTCTAGACCATATTCTTTTAATGTTTCTATTATGGGATTAAGAAGATATTCAAAACTTTTCTGAATACTTCCATCATACTGGTCTGCAACTATAGAATAAGTTATTTCACCATGATAATCATGATAGACTGTTCCACCACCTGTGATCCTTCTCACGAACGGTATGTCGTATCCCTCACATTTTTCCGTATCAATCACTTTATCGATTTCTTGAGAATATCCCACTGTTATCGCTGATGGTTTAAATCTAAAAAATCTCAGTGTTGGTGGTGAATTGCCATCATCATAAGATCGGAGTAAAGCTTCATCAATAGCCATCTGTTTGTGTGCTGGTGCCTCAACAACAGGTATATACCTTAATTCCTTCATGAACCCTAATTAATATAATGCACTTATAATTCTTTCTTAAATGGGCAATCGGCTATTTACGACGATTGACTAAATTGTACAACGACAGTTTTATATATGGTTCCTTGATAACCCATTTGAATGTCACAATTAGAGGAAAAGATTGCTGGAGAAATAACTGTTTCGGAAAATCCAGGCAGGATTATTCGAAAATGGAGAAATATGTTTAAAGCTTCCCAGACAGAATTAGCCAACAAAATGGAAATTTCTCCATCGGTCATAAGTGATTATGAACAAAGTAGGAGGACACCTGGAACTAAACTAGTTAAAAAAATAGTTTCCTCACTAATTGAAATAGACAGAGAAAAAGGAGGAGATATAATGAAGAGATTTACTCCTCCAGGTCAAGAAGGGATAATGGATATGGGCGAGTTCCCCGACGCTGTAGATTTAAACGACTTGATCGATAACATAGAAGGAGAACGGTTAAACGATATTAAAAAGAATAGAAATTTATTTGGTTACACAATCATAGATAGTTTGAAAGCTATCTTGTCGATGAAGGCATTTGATTACCTGCGAATATACGGATGGAGTACCGAAAGGATATTGTTCTTTACTGGTGTTGAACACGGTAGATCACCCATGGTTGCTATCAGGGCAAGTCCATTAACTCCCGCTGTAGTTGCATATGTACAACCAGGTAAAGTAGATGAACTCTCTATTAAACTGGCTGATCTAGAAGGCATTCCACTTATAAAAACAGATTATAATGTTGACGATATATTAAAAAAAATTGAAAAATACATGATGTGATAATATGAAAACCAAAGAGAAAGTTGGTATCAAAAGTTACGCTGGATACGTACCAAGATACAGGATAAAACCGAAGGAAATCGGTAAAGTATGGGGTAAAGACGGAGAAACAATGGGTAAAGGATTGAGGATAAAAAGTAAATCCGTTCCTTCGCCTGACGAAGATGTGATCACGATCTCAACTCAAGCTGCTAGGTGGGCGATGGAAAGAGCAAGGATAAAAGGTATCGATATAGGTGCTATCTATGTAGGCTCAGAATCACATCCTTACGCTGTTAAACCAAGCGCTACAATAGTTGGTGCAGCTATCGGTGCTACACCTTTGATGACTGCTGCTGACTATGAATTCGCATGTAAAGCCGGGACTGCAGGATTCCAAACTTGCATGGGCTTGGTTTCTTCGGGTATGATAAAAAACGGTATAGCGATAGGAGCTGACACATCACAAGGTGCACCAGGAGATCCCTTGGAATATTCTGCAGCTGCGGGTGGTGCTGCTTATATTATAGGAACAGATGATATATTAGCTGAGATAAAACATACGTGTTCTTTTACTACTGACACCCCAGATTTTTGGAGAAGGGAAGGACAAAAATACCCATCTCATGGAGGAAGATTCACCGGAAAACCAGCTTATTTTAAACACATAACCGAATGTACAAACAACTTGATGGAAGAATCTGAAACAATTCCAGATGACTACGACTATGCAGTATTCCATCAACCAAACGGAAAATTCCCAGCTAAAGTCGCTAAAAAACTAGGATTTACAAAAGAACAGATCGATCCTGGTTTGTTAGTTACTAGGATAGGAAATACTTACTCAGGTGCCGTTCCTTTGGGTTTGGCAGCAACTTTAGATCAATCAGAACCGGGTGATAGAATTTTGGTTACTGCTTATGGATCTGGTGCTGGTTGTGACAGTTTTGATATTAAAGTTACGGATAACATAGTAAAGATAAAAAATGACGAAGTACCCACAATCCAAGAAGTGATCTCGGATGAGGAGTTTATTCCATATTCTATCTATGCGAAATACCGAAAGAAGATTGAAGGAGGTTATTAGAATGAGAGATGTTGCGATAATAGGTATCGGAGAAACAAATATAGGTGAACTTTGGGACAAATCACTAAGAGAATTAGGTATAGAAGCAGGACTTAAAGCAATACGTGACGCCGGCGTGTCTGGAGAAGAAGTTGATATGCTTTACGTAGGAAATATGTCGGCGGGTAAATTGATCAATCAAGAACACGTCGCACCCATGATAGCTGATTATGCAGGTTTAGATGATGTTCCAGCTGTTAGGATAGAATCTGGTGGTGCCTCAGGAGGCATGGCTTTATCTGAAGGATATATCTCAGTTGCATCTGGTTTTGATGATATCGTAGTTGTAGGTGGTGCAGAAAAGATGACCGATGTGAACGATGAGGAAGCAAAAAAGATTTTATCCTCAACAGCAGACCAAGAATGGGAAACAGTTTGTGGAGCTACATTTGATTCATTACACGCTATGATGGCCCGATATCACATGAATAAATATGGAACCACCAAAGATCAGCTTGCAGAAGTTATAGTTAAAAACCATTCTAATGCATCTAAAAATCCAAATGCACAGTATCCTAGAGAAATACCTAAGAATTTCGTTATGAATGCTCCTATGGTTTCGGATCCTCTTGGAATGTTCGATTGTGCCCCACTTTCCGATGGAGGAGCTGCAGTGGTATTATGTCCAGCTGAATATGTGGATAGTTATAAAGGCGAACCAGTCAAGATACTAGGGGTAGGTCATGGAGCAGACCATATAGCTCTACACGATCGGAGAGAGATAGGGAGTATGAAAGCAACCCGGATAGCTGCTGAGAAGGCCTTCGAGAATTCAAACATATCTTCAAAAGATATAGACTTTGCAGAGGTTCATGACAACTATTCTATAAGTGAAATCGTAGCGATTGAAGATTTGGGATTCTTCAAGAAAGGTGAAGGTGGTCCTGCAACGGAAGAAGGTAAAACCGCTCTGAATTCAGAGATCTCTATAAACACATCTGGTGGATTAAAGGCTAAAGGTCAACCGGTTGGAGCTGTAGGCATCAACCAGGCTATCGAAGCTGCCATCCAATTAAGAGGTGATGCCGGTGATAGACAAGTCGAAGATGCACAATATGGTTTAACTCATAATGTAGGTGGCACCGGAGCAAGTGCTGTTGTTCACATTTTTGAGAGGTGGTCTAAATGACAACACCTAGATTCTGGAGAGAGATAGAACAGAGATATCGTGGTATCGGAGTACAATGTGAAATCTGCGATAGAGTATACTTCCCACCAAGAGAAATTTGTCCTCACTGCCGTAGAGAAAGTTTCGGTAAGATGAACGAACGTGAACTCAGCGGGAAGGGAAAGGTTTTGACCTACACAGAAGTACACGATCCACATCCGGATTTCAAGTTGTTAACTCCATATATAATGGCGATTATTGAAATGGAAGAAGATGTAAGAGTTACTGGTCAACTGGTAGACGTGGATTATAAGGACGTAGAACTAGGTATGAAAGTAAAAGCTACAATGAGAAAACTCGGCGAAGAAAGCCCCGAAGGTATAATCTACTACGGGTATAAGTTCACTCCAGTAAAAGAGAAAAACGAGTGATAAAATCTATTTAAAACCCCTTAATTTCTCTTTTCTTTGATAAAAGTTTTAAACTAATGAGTACATACTCAACCAGATAACATGGATGTTCTTAAAGCCATTAAAAAAAGACAAAGTGTTAGGAATTACACTGGAGAAGAAATACCAAAGAGAGAATTGTTAAAATTACTTGATGCAGCAAGAAGTGCACCTTCTGCAAAAAATCTTCAACCATGGGAATTAGTTGTTGTTACAGATGATAGACTAAAAAAAGACCTTGTAGAGATTTTTCATAACCAAGCGTTCATCGCTGATGCTGGTCTAGTAATAATAGGGCTCACCGAGAACGAAAAATGGGCGGATATAGATCTTGCTATCGCTCTTGATCACTTTTCTATAGCTGCCACTGCATTGGGTATGGGGACATGTTGGTTAGGTGCATTTAAATCAGGTAAATTAAGAAAGAAATTGAACATACCAGAGAGGTTCAATATTACGGTGTGTATGTCCGTTGGATATCCGATTAATAAAGATAATTCTCCTGTGAAAAAAAGTATCCATGAGCTTGTAAATTGGAATGAATATGGGAAAAAGGGGATGCAAAAGAAAATTAAATAAAAAGAAAGGGTTTTTATTTTTACTAGTATGGTAGGCTATCGTGGTCTTTTAGATATTCCTCTTCAGCGCTATCTCGTAATTCCGTTCTTCTAATTTTACCGCTTATAGTTTTTGGAAGTTCTTCAACAAATTCTACCTGTCTTGGATATTTGTAAGGTGCTGTGACCTCCTTGACGTGTTCTTGTAGTTCTTTTTTAAGTTCATCAGTAGGTTCATATCCTTCATTCAAGATTATGTAAGCTTTTACTATCTTTCCTCTAATTTCATCAGGAGCACCGATCACAGCGGGTTCCTGGACTGCAGGATGTTCTTGTAATGCACTTTCTACTTCGAATGGCCCTATCCTGTAGCCTGAAGCTTTTATCACGTCATCAGACCGGCCAACGAACCAGAAATAACCGTCTTCATCTTTGTAAGCCTTGTCTCCTGTATAATACCAATCACCTTCGAAAACTCCACTGGTTTTTTCATCGTCCTTCCAATATTCTTTGAATAAACCTGGGGGCCTCTCTGGGACGACTTTTAAACCTATATGACCTTCTTCACCTACATCCAATATGTTTTGATCATCATCTATTATTTCAACGTCATGTCCGGGTGTTGGTTTACCCATCGAACCAGCTTTAACCTCCATGGTTGGATAGTTTGCAACAAGGGCTACAGTTTCAGTTTGGCCATAATAATCATAGATTCTTAGACCAGTATATTCCTCCCATTTATCTATAACATCTGGATTTAACGGTTCTCCAGCACTAAGACAGTGCCGTAATGTACTAAGGTCGTAACTCTCAACATCCTCATTGATCATCATTTTATATATTGTTGGTGGAACACAGAATGTAGTTATACCATAATCCTGTAATATCTTCAAAGTTTTCTTTGGATCGAATCTACCTGTAATATTCTGCTGAACGATGGTTGCTCCAACTATCCACTGACCAAAGAGTTTGCCCCACACAGCTTTAGCCCATCCATTATCAGCTATAGTCCAATTAGTATCTTCTGGAGTCAAATCTTGAACGTACTTCGCTGTAACAGTGTGGCCTATCGGATAAGAGTGAGTATGAAGTACCATCTTGGGTTTACCAGTAGTTCCAGATGTGAAATATATAAGCAATGGATCTTCACTCTTTGTTGCTTCTATATCATCTCTATTGAGTTCTGGTGAAGCTTTATCCATAATTTTTTCATATTCATCCCAACCCTCTTTTTCCTCTTCAGAACCAACCAAAATAAAACTATTTAAGGACTTCGTCTCATCTTTATCCCTAACCTTATCAATTTTTTTGTGATTGGACCAATCAGTGACTATTGTATTTGCCTCTGATCGATTGATCCTATATCGGATATCTTCTGGTGTAGCTAGATTGGGGGTAGGTATAGGAACAACTCCAAGTTTCATCATCCCCAGAATTGCTACATACCACTCTGGAATCCTATGTACTAGTATCATAGCTCTATCGCCCTTTTTAATCCCTTTATCTTTTAGAGCGTTAGCAAATTTATTAGACAAAGTTCTTAGCTCCTCGAATGTGTGCTTTTCAGCATTCTCACCGCTGTTATCTACTGAGATAAGTGCTGTTTTGTCAGGATACTCTCTTGCTCTTTCGTCTACTTCATCAAATGCAAAATTGTAAAATTCTGGAACTTCCCATTTGAATTCTTTTTTGACCTTTTCGTAATCATACATATTATGTTCATGTTCTTTGCTCATACGAATCACTGTCGAGGGTTATGAATAGCAAAAATAAAGATTTTGCCCTTCAAACCAAAAAAAAGAAAAGTTTTATAATGTCTACATTTTAGGGAAAGTTGGTAAGATGAGTGAAAAAGTAATCGTTATAGGGAGTGGACCAGGCGGATACAAGAGTGCAGTCCATGCAGCTAAGAGGGGTTTAGATGTTAAATTGATTGAAAAAAGTGATGATATAGGGGGAGTATGTACCAATCATGGGTGTATCCCATCAAAAGCCCTACTATCTATAGCAGATACCATTGACGGTATTAAAAATTCTCGTAGAAAGGGTATATCTGCAACTATCGATGATATCGATTTTAGAAAAGTCCAGATGGTGAAAAATAGGGCTGTTCAAACATCACAAAAAGGAATAATTAATCAGCTAGAAGAAAACGATATAAAAATTATAAAAGGTGAAGGAAGGGTAAAGGATAAAAACACAGTTGAAGTTGATGGTGAGGAGCACGAAGCAGATCATATCATCATAGCCACCGGTTCCGAACCAATAATATTACCTGGTTTGGAAGTCGATGAAAAGAATATTTTGACCAGTAAAGGAGTTTTAAAATTAGATGAGATCCCGGATAATATTCTTATTATAGGTGGTGGATATATCGGAATAGAGCTCGCCTTCGTACTTTCATCCTTTGGAAGTAAAGTAACTATAGTTGAATTGATGGATGATATTTTACCAAATATGGACCAAGACTTAGCAGGAGAAATTGAAAATGTTTTGAAAAGAAAGAGAATCAAAATAATAAATGGTTCTAAAGTTTCAGATGTAGAAGGCAATTCACCTTATGAAGTAAAAATAGAAGGTAAAGAGAACAAGACGATCAAAGCAGAAAAAATACTGTGCGCTATCGGCAGGAAACCAACACCCCCTAAGACCGAATTAGATATTATTGGTTCTCATAACGAAATTATTACAAATGACTACATGGAAACACCCGTGGAGAACGTATACGCAGTTGGTGATGTTACAGGTAAAATGATGTTGGCACATGCAGCTTATAAACATGCTGAAATCGCTGTAAAATCAATTGTCGGAGAAAAAACTCCTAAGTTCTCTCAATACAGTGTTCCTGCAGGAATCTATACTGACCCAGAAGCTGCTAGCGTTGGTTTGACTGAGAAAGAAGCTAGAGAAGAATACGGAGATATCAGTGTCGGTAAGTATCCAATTTCAGCAAGCGGTAGAGGTTACTCTACTGGTAACAGAACTGGTGTTGCAAAAGTCATAGCTCACGATGATAAAATTGTAGGTATGCATTTAGTATGCCCGGGTGCAACGGATATTATTATGGAAGGAACAGTTGCGATGGAAGAAAATATAGGAGTTAATAAATTATCAGATATCATACATCCACACCCCACCTATTCAGAAGCATTAAAAGAAGCAGCTAAAAAAGCTCTATCCTAGGACTTATAATATATACATAGCAAATATCTCTAAAACTTAAAATCAGGCAAATCAGGCTTTAATTCTGCTGAGTTTGATAAGTGCTTGAGATTTATTAAGCATGGCATCTCTATAGTCCTCTTGGATTTGCAAAGCTTTATCATAACATTCCAGTGCTTCAGAATAATTACCGCACCTGAAATTTGAATTTCCTAGGTTGTTCCATGCTATAGCATATTCTTCTTTAATTTCTATAGCATTGGTTAAGCATTTTTTTGCCCTCTCTTGCTCACCGACCCTGCTGTAAGCAGTTCCTAAGTTATTCCAGATGGCCTCGTTATCCCCCTCTATTTCGAGTGCTTTCTTGAACTTTTTAATAGCGTCGTTATATTCACCCATGCTGCAGCTTGCTATCCCTTTACTATAATATGGGATAGCTTTTTCTTCAGATACGGGACATGTTTTTCTAACATCTTCAAAATAACCCGATTTTCTATAATTATACATTTTATTTGTTTTTAAATGCACACTGTTTTCATAAACTTCATTAGCTTCTTTATACCATGTAGCTGTTCCACCCAAAATCATAACCGAACCCAAACCTAAAGGTAACAATATTGTATATTCTAGATGAGATAATTGAACAGGATATATTATAATAGTTAAGCCTGCTACGAATAATATGCTAATCCCTGAGAACCAAAGCATGTAATAATGGAATTTTTTTGGTAATTTATAATCTAAAATCCAAAACATACCAAGTGCAGTAGCTATAAGTCCTGCGCTTACCAACAATGGGATTTCTATACGAATCATATACCTGAGAATAGGGACCAAGGATGAAATCACAATACCGACAACATAGCCCACAAATCCAAGAATAGAGTAAGAAATTATTTCATCTTTAAAGGTCAAAATAGTTAAAACACCTAAACCGAAAAATAGGCTGATTAAAATAAGTCCGAATTCTCCAAAATATGTAAAATCAGACGTTCTATATGTCGTTAGATAAATACCTCCAAAGGCTAAAAGAGATAAGCTTGATACAGGTACTTGATAATCTTTTGCTTTGTAGAGAATGTTTTTCATGCTTTCTTGTAGATGAGATTCGATAAAATCAGATTTCTGTCTTGTACTTTTAACAGTAGGTTTAGCTTTAGATAGAACAGGGCGTTCAGATCTTATTTCTTTAGTATCTTGTGAAACATTAGATGCGGTAAATTTCTCAGATTTAGTGATTTTTCCATCTAAAGGTTGTTCACAGATACTACAATATTCACTATCCGCGCTAACATGAGATTTACATATTGGGCATCTTTGCCATTCATCTTCTTCCTTGGTCTCCTCATATTTCTTCTTCTCAAATTGAGTATCACTTTTGATCTGTAATTCCTCAGGCGTTTGTTCCAATTCGTTATCTTCTATTTCACTATCTTCATAACTTTGTTCTGAAATCTCTTCTTTTTCTTCTTCATCATATCTACTTTTTAAGATGGATTCTATTTCTTCGTTTAGTTTTACATCAAATTCATCTTCATCAGTCCCTAAATCAGTTTCTTCAGAAATTAGTTTTGGATCTTCTAAATCTTCTTCTATTTCCTGCTCTAACCCTAGTTCTTTATCAATTTCAGTTTCATTTAAATCAAAGTCCTCTTCTTCAAAACTATCCTTTTCGAATTCCTCTGATGTTGTGGTTACTGAGTCTACATCCTCTTCTATCTCTTGTAATTCATATTCCTCCCTGGTTTCTCCTTCGCCGAGATATGATTGACATATAGGACAAATGTCAGCTTCAGAACTAACCATCGCTCCACAGCTAGTACAGAGATAAATTTCTACTTCTTCATCTTTCTCCGTCAAACTTGGTGAATCTTCTACGCCCTGTCCAAAAAAGTCCTCCAGGATTTTTTCTTGATTTTCATCTTTTACAGATACTTCCTCATTTTCTATTTTTTTCTGAGCTAGAGCCATATCGCTACCGCAGATAGAACAGCTTTTTTTACCGTCTTTTACAAATGCACCACATGCGTCACAGATTGAAAATTCTCCGTCTGTATAATCAATATGTGGTTCTTCTTCTATCTCATCAAGTTCAGGTGTTTCTGAGGATAAACTACCACAAATATGGCATCTTTCACTTTCCTCTCTTAAAAATGCACCACAAACCGTACAAACGTTTATCTGGTTATCATCTCTAGATAGAACATCACGCTCATCAACTTTAGATTCTTCTTTTATTTCGTCGGAAAGGCCTAAAGCCTTTCTCATAGTATCTACATCATCCTTAAGTGAATCCTTTTCAACTTCCGTTAAATCAGATACTTCTGCATGAGCTTCAACTGTTTTTTCTCCAAATTCATAATCACAAAGAGGACATGTATCAACTGAGCTGTCAGAAATATACCCACAATTTCCACAAATTTTTACGTCATCCCCAATAGAAAGAGCATCGCTTGTGGAAGGTTTTGATTCGGATTCTATTTCACTTTCATCTTCTATTATGGTTTCTCCTTCAAAAGGTTCTATTTCTTCTTCAGAAAATTGAGATTCAATGTCGTCTGTTTCCCATTCAATTTCTTCATCAAATTCTTTTTGAGGTCCCTCATCCCCTATCTCTACTTCATCTTCGTCTACTTCATATATTATATCCTCATCTATTAATTCTTCATCTTTAACTTCTGGTTTTATCTCTTTTACTACCTCTTCATCAACCTCTTCTTCAATTTCGTCAGTGAAAGTAAATCCACAACTGGGACATTCGGTTGATTTTACACTAACAAATGCTCCACAATTTGTACATAAGAATAAACCATCATCTTCTTCCTCTTCTTCTACCTCATCAGCGATGTTTTCTTCCGGTTCTATTGGCGGTTCATCATCCACATCCTCCTCCACCACATCCATACTAGCCCCACAATATTTACAGATATCAGAATCCGCGCTTACAAAAGAGCCACAATTACTACAGAGGTAAAGTGAGCTATCTTGCTTGTCATGCTCATCTCCTACCTCTTCATCAATCTCTTCTAATTCCGGTTCAGCCTCTTCATCTACGTCAACCATAACTGCTCCACAATTAGAACAATGTTCGCTTTCCTCACCAACAAATGCACCACATTCATCACAAAGATAGAGTCCGCCTTTTTCTTTTGTTTCTTCAATAGTACTAACTATATCATTTGCTACAGATTCACCAATTCCTTTTATTGAAGAGATGCTTTCAATATCTATATCGTGTAAATCATCTACATCAGAATATCCTGCATTAACAATATTTTTTGCTCGAGACGATCCTACTCCGGAGATCTGCTGAAGGGCCTTTAAAATAGCGTGTTGATCTTTTTCAAATTTATCATTCTGTAGTTCTTTACCACAATTCTCACATTTAACGGACTCTATAGAATTTAAAGTGCCACACACTTCACATTTTATCTTATTTTCCTCCAATTTATGGCACCTCCTCTATATTTTTATTTGATGTATATATACTTTTCTTGGAGGAAGGAATTGATAAAACATTATCGACACTATCTATGCGGTATTCATCAGTAGGTGAATCCTCGTTGTGATATACATTATTAGAATCGGTACCATTATCACCAAGGTGATTGTCTTTTTCTCTTTTACGACGATAAATAAACATACCTACGAATAAACCTATAGTTGATAGTACGGGTAAAAATATATCAGAGAATTCTGAGATAGTAGTAACTGCCTGAGCTGAATCTTTAGTTGAAGAATCATAATTAGATATAGCAGTTAAAGTTGTAGCTTCAATAGTTTCATCTTCAGTTCCATTTGGTATCTCGATCTCCATCGTCATATCCATCTCTTGCAATGGTGTCATATATCCTGTATCCGGGACTCCGTCACCTGTCGTGTCGTAATCGTTATTGATTTCATCCCAATTACCGTTTCCTCCTATATCAGTCCCGATCCATGTCCCGTCGCTGTCGTAAAGACTAATATTCCAACCATTGTTGGAACCCAAATTTAAGGAATAAATATCTACTCCTGATCCATCATTCTTTATAGTGAAGTCATAAGTGATATTTGTTCCTGCTTCCGCTGTATCGTTTTGATCCGGGTCTACGGTTACATTACCAAGGACCTGAAATACACCATCACTACTGGAAGTAACCCCGTTCGACTCGATACCGGTCACATCAATACGATATTCACCAACTAAAGCATCTTCTAGCAGTTCGAAAGAATAGGTATACTCGTTCCATAATGAGGGGTCCTCAGGATCAGTTTCAATGAGGTTCATCGATTCTTCGCTGATTATAGTCTCCCCCTCGGGATCTGTTACATTTATAGTGGCTCCATCGATATCATAGCTACCGAGAGGATCAGAAACAATAGACCTTACCTCTATCGTCTCTCCTGCATTAAACTCATCAGTTTCACTCGATTCATTATAAGTGCTTATCTCATCTACGTTAACATAGGTGTTAGTGTGCATCTCTACCCGTGAATCATAAGTCTCAGACCCATAATACACATCCACAGAGCTGTCACCTGTAGTAATCCTTAAATCGAGAGAATTTCCAGCGTCAATAGTATGATCCGATTTAATCGCAAATTGATACAAACCTGTCTCTGATATATCCTTTATCGTATCAGTAGAGATAGTCTCTCCATCCTCCCTTAATGCTACTGTCACATCCGGAACCTGGTGGCCATGAACATCGGGGTCAATATATAAAAAAACATTGGAGTAATCCAGCAATTCAAAAGTATCTGCCATCTCCGGATTTTGACTCCATGTGTATTCATCACTTGTATCTATCGTGACCACATCAAGATTCTCACCCATGAAAGTATCCATATCAAAATTATCTTTTAAATACAGTGTTTTACCTTCTTCTGGAACAGGTGTCTGGGTAGTCATCTCAGCGAAATCAGATATATCATATTCATAAGACTCTGCATACAAACTTGTGTAGTCCAATTCACCTTCTGCTCCCTCTGGAACCGATTTAATCAATTCAAATCTCTTCTCCTCCAAGGAACCTAATGAAACATCGGGATATCCATCCCCTGTAGAATCCCAATTTTCGTCGACCAACTCCCAGGTTCCATCTCCATCTTCATCTACAGCCACAGACTCACCGTCGCAGACCAGCTCAGTGTACCAATCCCTGTTGGAGGGTGAAACACTCAATCTATAGATATCATCTAAATTTCCAATATTCTCCACAAAAACCTCGTGACTGATATCAGTACCAGGGTCTGTGGTTTCTAAATTGTCAGGATAAACTGATATCCCGGGCGTATCAGGAACGATGAAAGACGTCGTTCTAATATCCTCGTTCCCTTGGATATCTGAAGAGGAAACAACCACATCATATCTCCCGCCAACTGCCATTTCATCTAATATGAACGAATAATTATATTCCGTCCAATACGATGGATCCGATGTGTCCTCATCCCGTAATCCCATAGGTTCATCAGATATCATCTTTGTACCGTTGGGATAATATACATCAAGTGTTGGGTCTTCAATCAATTCAGCTGTAAATTTATGACTCACAGTTGACCTTACTTCTACTACCTCCCCACCATCAAAAACATCGTCTTCCTCCCCGGTTTCATTGAATAATTTTAAAGATTCGACATCTATTATGCCGTCAGAGGGGATAGAAACAAGGGATTCACCATCCTGTGAATTGTAAAATAGGTCTACCTCTACATTTTTTGGAGTCGTTAGCTCTGTTTCTAACGTCAATGAATTCCCAGCCTGGATTAGATCGGTTTCGGGCTCTATAGAAAATGTACGTACTCCGCTCCCAGTCAAATCTTCTGCCAAATATTCACCAATGCTCACCCCATTTGAATATAATGTTATACTTAGGTCGGGATCATGACTCCCTGTTGATTGTGGATCTATGTCCAATCGAACGGTTATATCCGATGTGATATTGTAGTCTCCTGCAAATTCCGGCGATTGCCATGAATGGACATCTCCTTTTCTCAAATTCATTGTCAACTGTTCAGTTCCTCTTTCTGGAAGTAACTCATCATTCTCTCTCAGATAAAATTTTAAGTCCTTGTTATTAGAGGTTAAACCCATTACATCATTATCATAATATCCCGTTTCAGGAGATGGAACTGCAGTATCCATATTATTTTCCCAATCCGTCATCACGTAAGTGATCTCATAATCATCTATACCTAAATCGGTTAGATTAAGAGCGGTCTCTAAACTAGTTCTATTAATTGCAGCCTCTACCTCGCCTAAAACATTCCAATCCCAATCGGCACCATTTCCATCATATTCTACATAATTGGCAGAAGTTATCTCCATATTTCTACCTGTGACATTTATCATATGATCTGCTCTCATATCCAACCAAGGTGCACTGTAGCCAACATCTGGATCTGAATCAATAAATATCCGCAGGTAATCCTCACCTGTTACTTCTGGTAATTCAACGGGACCTATGTATCTGCTCACATCTTTACCCCAATACATCTCAGGTATCTGTGGATCTTCGGGTATAGTCGTATTCAACCACATGTCTTGACCGTAAGGATAATCCGCGACTCCGTTCCCATCAATATCAGGATATCCATCCTCTGTAACCATCTCATCATCTGGTATGCCATCATTGGTAAAATCATCGGGGTAGGGATCATATATATCCGGTATACCGTCACCATCTGAATCCTTTGATTCAGGAGGTCTAGATCGATGATAGGGTATATCCGCTCCACCCATCATATTACCCTCAACCCCGACCATAAAAGATGTTCTTTCATTTGAATGATGACTATGTCTATTGATATCAATATTTGGATTCCAGGCATCATGAGGAGTTAAGTCATCTAATTCGTCTTCTTCTGAATCATATTCATCCCAGAATGCAAAGGCTCCATCGACATTTGGTTTCTCTGGAATATCGTCTATATATTTATTTTCCATTATCGGTGGTGAAATCGTAGATAAACCATCTCTGCAAAGAATATCGACCAACCTAAGTCCAATCGGTTCTGTAGATACTGCTTCGTTGTCAATTTCCGCTGCGACGATGAATTTACTAGGTGTAGTTGTTAATTCGAGATTCAAATCGATTGTAGCATTATTCTCAAAGTTTTCATATACCGCTATTGGTTCTCCGATAAATTCGTCATCAGTGTAATTTTTCATATCATATATGAATATATTATCTACGAATTCCGATGAGTAGTCATTATATTCTAAAACTACTTCGTCCATTACAGCATCCTCAGATATAGAAAATGATTCGAAGCTGAATAATGGTTCAAGTTCTCCAGATCGGACTACTTTCGAACCGAACAATTCGGTAGAAGTAGAAATTGAATCTAGACCTTTCCATACTTTCCCGGAAGTTACGTCCAAACCGCGGGGACTTTTTGAATGGATTATCATTGAAGGTTCTTTATCCTCAGCAATATCACCTATCCAAAACCTCGCTTCTAATTCGTTTCCTTCAGATTTAGCTTGACCTCCTCCGGAGTTTTGAAAACCATTCCAGTCATTTGATTCACGACTTTCATTGAACCTTTGGAGAGTACTTCCTTCGATGTTCTCTTCCCATCCATACACTTCAAATAAGTAATCTGCTTTTATATCTCCGATTTCGTAGCCATGACCTTCTACATCAATAAAGAAACGAACGGAATGCGCGCCTTCATCAGTTTCAAACAGCGTACCATTAGTTCTCATGTATATATACAGATATCCCTCAGATTCTTTTAGTCTGTACTCCCTTATGTCCAAACTTGTATCTTCAACTTCGATATTTTCAGGATCGTAATAAGCACTAACTGCATCCCAATCATCGAAATTCCCGTCTATTTCTACATCAACTTCCACAGGGATGTAAAGTAGGTTAAGCATTATTGGTATGGTCAACAAAAAGATCATGATAACAACGGTTCCCAATCCTTTTTTAAACCAATTAGGGGGCATACCCCTATAAGGCATTCGCACCCTATCAACAAAATTTTCAGACTCGAGAGTATCTCGTAAAAAACCGTCATCCCGTGAAACCTCATCGCCTATCAAGCCATTTATCAAGCCGTCCTCAGCAGGTAAGCTTTTTTCTCCCTTCTCTTTGAAATAATCTGAATATAATTCTTCCTCACCACCCATACCTACGATTCCATCGACCAATCCATCTTCTCCTGATAATGATGTACCCCCTATAATTGTGTCTATAGATTCATCGGATGAATCACCATTTATAAAACCATTTAAACCATTAATAATGCCTTTTTCTTGACCGTTTACCAACCCGTTTATTTTACCGTTTACTTTACCGTTCGTCTTTCCGTTGGTTAACCCATTTGTACGTCCGTTTACCTTTCCGTTCGTCTTGCCGTTGGTTAATCCGTTTGTACGTCCGTTTACCTTTCCGTTCGTCTTGCCGTTGGTTAACCCATTTGTACGTCCGTTTACCTTTCCGTTCGTCTTGCCGTTGGTTAATCCGTTTGTACGTCCGTTTACTTTACCGTTCGTCTTCCCGTTAGTTAATCCTTTC
>JBNJDY010000028.1:0-17765 GCA_051745305.1 Thermoplasmatota archaeon | reverse complement strand
ATATCGTTGGAAGAGACCCGTGACAGCTTGATAGAGAACATGAAAGGCTTAGGTATGGATTGGAACGATGTCGATAGAAAAATGAGTATTTTAGACCTCGGTTTGATACGTTCACGGGTTTCAGAACTAGAAAATATGGATTGGATCCAGGTTTTCAGAAGGTATGTCAAGAACCTTAAGAAGAACATAGATAATGAACTACTTGTTATAGATTCACTACCTGTATTGAAAACTATGGCCCAGTTCGACGATTCCCGTAGAGATCTCTTCAAATTTTTCGAATGGCTTAGAAGCATGAAGCTGACGACTATAATAGTTCATGAGATACCCATGGATAAATTAGAATTCACCGAAGCTGGAGAGGGTTTCCTTTCCGACGGATTATTCCACATGGAATTAAAAAGGAAGGGAACTAACATGAACTTGTTCATGTCCACCATGAAGATGAGAAAGACTGAACATCCACGAGACTATTTCCCATTGATCTTCGACGAAGGCTTCGAAATAGTTAAAAGTTAAACTCTAGGACCGATCAACTGCCATATAAGTAAGAACAGTATCAGAAACGCTATGGTGTATGAAATACCAGAAGTGAATTTTTGCTTGTTCTTTTCTTTCATCTTTAATATATCTGCGAAAGCTCTAAGTCCGTCTTTGAATATATATCCACCATCTAGTGGAACTGCCGGTAAAGCGTTGAAAAGACCTACCATAAGATTCAACCAGAAAACCCAATAGAGTAAGTTTGAGATGATCCAGAATCCAGACGAGGGCAGTATCGAAAGGGGTCCACTCACCTGATATAGATTAGCGATATTTTCAGGTACTGGTGAAAGCTGTAGGAAAGGTAATGAGATGTATGTTAAACCCGACTGTATATAATCTCCAAGGTTATCCGCCCCTGCGAAAGGACTAGATAAGAAATTGGGTAAGAAATCAACGTTCCAAACACTGATACCAAGGTAATTCACGCTTATACCCGCATAACCTTTTCCTTTGAATTCTTCACTGTTCTCCGATGGGAAAAGTTCACTATATGCTTCGAATTTATCTACTAACGTCATCTCTGATGTCAGGTTCCCTTCGTCCTCTCTGTAGTATGTTATATCGTATGTTCTATCTGCCTCTGCATCATCCATATAATCAAAGAAATCTTCATGATTTCTGATCTCGGTTTCACCTATACTTATTAGGATGTCACCTACTTCTAAACCTGCTTCATGTGCAGGATAATCTTCTCCCACGCCCGTTACCACTAACCCGGATTTCACACTATGTATTCTTTCATCCGTACCGTCGAAAATAGTAACTTCTACATCCCTAGCTGGTTCGGCATCTATAGTTCTAAGATCATCAATATTTCTTATATCAATCCCACCGATATCGACTATCTCTTCTCCTCCTTCAACATCGATGTTGTAAAGGGGTGACCCTTTTGAAATATTGTTGATTATGACACCATCTTGTTTAGCTGATATCGAGCCCATGAATAATGTTGAGAATATCAATATAACGACAAGTGCCAAAAGAACGTTCGTTGTTGGTCCCACGCTGTATATCCTGCTTCGCTTGATCTTTGGCAGTTTTTCCATCTCATATTCATCCGGCTCTACAAATGCTCCTATGGGTACTACGAGGAACGCTAAACCTAAAGATTTAATATCTATATCGGCCACACGGGCTAAAATACCGTGACTGAATTCGTGAACTATGATGGCTATGGCCAGTCCTGCGATACCGTACCATATCGGGATAAGAGGATTGACCCCGGGTATCCCCAAGACCATCTCGGGGGAGGGTGCTTGTTCTGCCGGTATTTGAGATGCCAGGATAGCTGACCAAATGACCAGGATCATTATGATCACCATGCAGATAGAAACAACGATGATACCTAGTGTTCCGTAGTTCTTCCAGAAATTTTTTCGTTTGTGAGCGGTCTCATCAATGAATTTCCTACCTTTCTGAGTCTTCCACATTAAAAAGGGACCACTCAATTCCAATCCAAAGGGTTCTAAGACATCTAATTTTTGTAGAATTGCAAATACGATCAAAAATGAAGCTATTATTATGAGGGCGAGAATCAAGCCTGAACTGATACCTAACATCAAGTCCTCTTTACTCTAATAATATTTAATTATTTTCCCAGCAGGAAAAGGAGAGTTGATAACACAAACGCTGTAATGGCTACGATAATCAACGGTAAACTGGCCTTTTTCATCAGTTTTTTGTCATATATTCGGATTATACTTATCTTAGAGAGCGACCCTAATGCCAAAGCCAAAATTAGAGTTATAGCTGTAGTCAGTGAATTTATCTCCCCTCCTGTGTAAAGCACAGCTAATGAGGCGGACACGGAAGTAGTGGAGACCAAACCACCTATAGCCACCGCATAGACTCCATATGGCCCAACATAGCTTCTAAGTAAATATGCTGATGCCGATACCACCGAGAATATCAGTGCGAACTTTACCGCAGGCAATATAGCAAATGGACTCCCCATTTTAATATCAAAAGAACCGGAAAATGAACCCCTCCTCCTTAGTGATATTATTATGATCGTAGATATGACTATCAGTACTCCTATAGGTATTATGATCGCATCTAGTATCAACCCACCAGTTAGTACTAGGATCAATATAAAATCCTTGATTATCATGGAAGTGTTGGTCAGAAGTATGGATATAAGAGATATTGAAAGTAGTGATGGATTAGTTTTTGATTTCTGTGAAACAGAAGCCGTAGACGCTGCCGAGTTAACGAAACCACCTAAGAACGTAGATATCTTCATACCTTTATTCGGTCCAATATATTTGATCACCAAAAAGCTAGTAAATGATATCGAGGAAACGAATATGACCATGAGAACGGCTTTCACTGTGTCGAAGAGTCTACCAGGTCCGATCAAAGGATGGATAACTCCTACACTGTAAGCCACAGGTAATATCACGATCACGACAGCTATGAACCTCACGGTACTAGAGAGTTCTTCTTTTGTAAGAACCGATGCGAATCTGTGTAATTTTTCTTTGAAAGTCAATATTACGAACAACATCAACGAGATGATGATCGATTCCAGGATTAGGTTGTAAGCAACCATCATCCCAAGTAATAGAGTGAGAACCAATGCAACCGACGTCGTCATCCCGGGTTTTGTCATCTTGTGTTTTAAAACCGGTATAGATAGGAATATCAATATGAAAAGGAAAGTCAAGAAGATGATACGAACCGGGTCGTCGCTAAAGAGTCTAACGGCTGCGAAACCGAAGACCGATACGATAGTAAATGTTCTTACTCCGGTAAACACCTTCCTATCTGTTTGATGGCCGTGGTACTCCCTTTGAATACCTAATAACAATCCGATCAGGAGTGCTGTTAAGCCGTATATGATATCTATGAAAGTCATCTTAGTAGTTTATTATGTTCTAAGGTAATATCTTTTACCGCTTTAGTAAAGTCTATAAACAAGTTCAAACAAATATTATGATAGGGATAATACTGTGTTGTTATCTTCTAATCAGGGGTTGATATAATGGATAGGTATAACGGTAGTAGGGTCATCGATCCACCATTCTCGTCTATAGAAAAGGGAGAGGTGGAACACTGCGCTGTGACTAAATATAGTGATGAAAGGGTTACCGACTCGGCATTCACCATAAAATCTGAACGAGAAAAGCTACTTAAATCTCAACCTTACGTTCCACAGAGATACGATGAAGATCATGACCGGATATTAGTTCGTGCATTACTGTTGATTTTCGGCCTGATCGTTGCGGCTGTAGTTATCCTTCTATTGTAGTCTAAAAACAATAAGTTTATATAGAACCTCAATAGTCATTAGAACATAACAACATAAAGTTGTAAACTCATGGAGTGAATAATTATGGCAAGACAGGACAAAGTCTTAAAAGTTGCTGAAGCTAAATCATCAGATGTGGGAAGGGGACTGGCCCGAATCGACCCTGCAGTGAAGGAAAAGTTAGATCTACACAGCGGGGATATTGTTATGATAAACGGAAATAAGCAGACACCGGCAAAGATATGGCCCGGAGATGAGAAAGATAGAAACACTGGTGTCATCCGAATAGATGGTCCTACCAGAAGGAATGCTGGAGTCAAGATCGATGAAAAAGTAGGTATCGAAAAAGTTCAAGCTAGGACAGCCAAAAAGGTCACTTTTGCTCCCACTCAGCCGATCAGATTGATGGGTGGAGAAGATTATCTGAGAAGACAGGCTCTGCGTGATAGACCGATCTCTAAGGGAGATTCTATCACTTTGAATGTCATGGGAAAAAAGATCGAATTGGTTGTTAAATCATACTCACCATCTGCAAAAGCCGTCATGATAAAACCGAGTACTGAAGTCAAAATCTCTGAAAAACCCATCAGTAAGGAAGAGATAGCTCAAGTTCCCAGGGTATCTTACGAAGATATCGGGGGGTTAGATAAAGAGATGGAAAAAGTAAGGGAGATGGTTGAATTACCTCTCAGACATCCCGAATTGTTCGATAAAGTCGGTATCGAGGCCCCTAAAGGTGTATTGTTACACGGACCACCAGGTACCGGAAAGACACTCATGGCGAAAGCAGTAGCTAGTGAAACTGACGCTAACTTTTACAACATAGGCGGTCCCGAGATCGTTTCTAAATATTATGGTGAATCCGAAGGTAGATTGAGAGAGATATTTGAAGAGGCTGAAGAGAACCAACCTGCGATAATATTTATCGATGAATTGGATTCTATAGCTCCAAAAAGAGATGAAGTTACAGGTGAAACCGAAAGAAGGATAGTGGCCCAATTACTTTCTCTGATGGACGGTCTGGAAGCTAGAGGTAAAGTTATCGTCATCGGCGCCACCAATCGTGCACACGCATTGGATCCGGCATTAAGACGTCCAGGACGATTCGATAGAGAGATCGAGATCGGCATGCCTGATAAGGATGGTAGGAAAGAGGTCTTAGATATCCATACAAGAGGTATGCCGTTAGCCGACGATGTCGATCTGATGGAACTATCCAGGCACACTCATGGCTTCGTTGGTGCGGATATCGAAGCCCTGGCTAAAGAGGCCGCAATGTTGGCACTAAGGGAGATCCTACCGGATATCGATATGGACCTGGAACAGTTACCTCCGGAAGTCTTAGATCGCCTTGAAGTTAAAGACGAGCACTTTAAATCGGCTTTGAGGGAGATGGACCCATCTACTATGAGAGAAGTGATGATAGAGACACCTGAGGTTTCCTGGGAAGACGTAGGTGGTTTAGATAAGGCTAAACAGCACTTGATCGAGGCAGTTGAATGGCCGTTGAAATATTCCGATATTTTCAAACATATGGACGCTGAGGTACCGAAAGGTATCTTATTAAGCGGTCCGCCAGGAACCGGAAAGACGCTCCTCGCCAAAGCCGTAGCCAATGAAAGCGAAGCTAATTTCATATCCGTCAAAGGACCTGAGTTCTTCTCAAAGTGGGTAGGTGAGAGTGAGAAAGCGGTACGAGAAACCTTTAGAAAGGCTAGACAAGCAGCACCAACGATAATCTTCTTTGATGAGATCGACGCTTTGGCACCGAAAAGAGGATCTAGCTCCGATTCCAACGTATCTGAAAGAGTTATATCACAGCTCTTAACGGAACTAGATGGATTGGAACCGCTGCACGATGTAGTGGTTTTGGCGGCTACAAATAGACCCGAATTGATAGACCCTGCATTACTTAGGCCTGGTAGATTCGATAGAAGGCTTAAGATCGATATGCCAGATCAAGAAACTAGGAAGAAGATCTTCGAAGTCCATACCAAGGATAAACCTCTTGCCGACGATGTCGACATAGATAAATTGGCTAAGCAGGCTACTGATATGAGCGGTGCCGATATAGCGGCCATATGTAACGAAGGAGTGATGATCGCTATCAGGGAGTTCATCAGCAAAGGAGGAGAGATGTCCAAAGATGAACTCGAAGGTATGCAGGTGAAGATGAAGCATTTCGATGAAGCGATGAAGGATATCAAAGAGAAGATCGACGAAAGAAGGGACCTCCGAGATAAATCTCCTCAAGCATACCGTTAAAAAACCCTTTAACAACTTTTTTATTATTTGTTTACAGTAGAATATTGATGAATCAAAAGCCTATTCACTTAGATCTCAATGAAAATCATCTACTGGCTGATGAATATTATGAAAGATTGTTGACTTTTGACCTTGAGATGGCGGATTATCCTTCGGAATATTCTGAAGAAGTATGTGAAAGATTAGGTGAATACTACGGTTTAAATTCGGATCAGTTTCTGGTAGCCAATGGTTCTGACATGGTTTTAGATACTATCTTCAAGACCTTGGTGCCATCCGACGGAGTCGTAGGATATTTCGAACCCAGCTATAGATATTACACTTTCCTTGCTAATCGAAATGAACGAAAAGTCTTGGAGATACCTTTAGAAAGTGACTTTACATTACCCGCTACCACCAGTTATATCGAAGATATAGACGTTTTAGTAGTATGTTCACCTAACAACCCTACTTCTTTGGCTATGGATAGAAAGCACATCGAATCACTTTTGGATAAAGATGTCATGGTGATCATGGACGAGGTCTACGCCGAATACAGTTCCGAGGACTGCCTACCCCTTCTATCTCGTTATGATAATCTGATAATAACTAGAACTTTTTCCAAGGCCTGGGGCCTCGCTGGAATAAGAGTGGGATATGCCATTTCAAAGGCTCGTAACATCATGCTTTTGAGAGAAGATATGATTTCCTACAATGTTAACGCTCTTTCCGCAGCGGTGGCTATATCAGCCATCGATAATCAAGTATTCGTAGAAGATGCTCTTGAGAGAACAATAATCGAGAGGGAGTATCTCACTGAAGAGCTCCGCTGCATGGATTTCAATGTTCTTCCTTCTGAAGCTAACTTTCTTTTCTGTCGTCCACCCCATAGTATCGGGTCCTTTGAATTGTATGAAATGTTAGCTGAAGAGGGTATCTTGATAAAACCCTTCGAGGATGAACGATTAAAGGATCACGTCAGGATAACTGTCGGAACCCGTGGAGAAAACGAAATGCTGTTGGATTCACTAGAGAACATAGTTTAGATTATCTCCAGTATATTTAAGATCCTTATGGACACAACTGCAACGAAGAAGATTATACCTATGTATATTAGTGTGTCCATCCTATCACCTGTTGTCAAGTCAGTGTAAGTCGATGTAAGTTCTCTAGAGATCAAAATACCTATCAAAATGAGTATACCGAAGAGCTCTAGATTATTTCCCCCAACTAGTATAAGGCAGAGCGATGTCCAAAACCCCATGGCCACTACGATCTTTTGTTGTATCATCATGAAACCTCCTCCAGTATGAATTTGATATGTTTTCCATCCTTTTCGAACTCTACGACTCTCAATGGAGTTTTTAATCCTTCTGAAGCACAGGTCAGATAAGCACTGCATATAGGACACCCGGTGCGAGTGCAGAGTTTTTTATCGTATCCTCTAAGTTCTTCACAGTAGTTATCGTAACCGTCGTGGGTTATCCGCAGCTTAAATAATCCATCCTCTTCTCTAAAACTGAACGATTTAGCTAGTGACAATCCGTGTGTTAATATCCCCATGCCCTCACGGGCGCCCTCTATCCCAACACCATCAAGCTCCGATTCCATGCGTACTTTTGCTTCGTTGAGTATCGGTGCTCCTAATGGCTTTAGAGATATCCCTGTTCTACCGGCCCCTCCGGTGATGATAGTCATCTCATCGTAGATATTCGGTAAACCTCTGAAATCCCCTGCAGGGATGTATGTCCTGGATGAACTCAGATTCTTACCAGGTGGTATGTACACACCGTTGCCTTCAAGGTCTAAGTCCGTAAGTAGATCATTAAGTGGTAAAACTGAAGATTTCAGCATGCTTTCCGCGGTTGATTTTTCAACTGTTTTGAAATGCAGTATAACTATTGTTATGATACCTATAAAAAGGGATCCAAAAGCGATGTTAACAAATTCTGTAAATATAAATAAGTAAACGCTCAGAACTATGAATATCGTTCCGATCACCTTTGAAAAGTACTCTGGCTTTTTCAGATCACCGATTTTCATCTACGCTAGGAGTAGATAAAACTGGATTATAAAAGTATCGCAAAAGATTTAATTGAGTAACTACAATGTTTTCGAGATGGTTCAAAGCAAGGGTATATCTATGGTAATCGCTTCACTGCTCATTTTATCCATTGCAGCGGGTATATCCTCAGCTCAATCCAGCCATCGTGACTTCGACGAGGCTGAAGAGGATATCGAGGCTCTTTATGTGTCTCTTGGCAGGACCGTGTCTATCCTTGAATTTTCTTTGAATAATTCATTAAATGTGAATTTAACAATATCCATCAACGAAGAAGTGGTATCGTACAATCACAGCTCTGAGTATCTAGGTCAAGCTCTGAATCATTCAAAGGAGGCTTTGGATACGGTTGGATACTCTGAAACCATACTAAACGATATAGAAGGTGAGGTTTCAAGTTATGAATATCTTGAGAACTTATACATACCTTACATGAAATCTGCCCAGAACATAACGAGCTTCTCAGAGAGTCATATCGATTTTATCTCGAATATGGAAAATGCTATACATGTTTATGAGGAGTGGATCCTTAACGATAGGGATCTAGATTATTTACGAGATGGAATAGATTTTCTTAATGAGGCTTCATACGACCTCAGCGAAATGCTGACTTCAATTGAAAATGTAGGGTCTTACATAGAAATGGTCGAAGATGAAAGGATGGAAAATGAAGCTCTTTTAGATTATGTTTTGGACATCCATGACATGCTTGATGACTATGAGGAATTCCATAATGAGATTTTATTTTTATACAGATCGATACCTTCACACGTAGACTTTGTTGTCCCCTCTGAGGTACATCCAGGCGAACAGATCACTATTTATGGTTATTACATTGAAAGTGGAGTTTATATGGAGGGGATCGATGTATCGCTTTCAGTAGAGGATTCCGTTGTCAACAGTACTATCACTGATGAAGATGGGTTTTATCATTTCGATCACAAGTTACCATGGGATACGGAACTCGGAACTTTGAACTTAAGCGTATCCACAAAAGGCTTCAATAGAAGCGCTGAGGTAGATGTCGTTAAGTACACCTCTGAAATTCGTTTATCCGTAGATAGGGAAGAATATTATGAACAGAACATCCAAGTTCAGGGTGAATTCAAGACCCAAGCTAGGGTTCCATTCGATGATATATCTCTTGATGCAGCATTAAATCGCAGTGTTGATTTGAACCTAGATGGGGCGTTTACTTTGGATTATTCACCTGAACTATTCCCATGGGGAACGTCTAGCATCGAGATTTCTTACATGGGTAATGACACAATACAGGAAAGCCATGCTTCTGTGCATTTTACCGTGAATATCCCAACGGACCTGACAATAGAATCCCAGGTAAGTGGAGACGTTGGGGAGACCCAAGGATTATCCATCGATGGTCAATTACGGAACTTGAGTTCTGAAGAACCATTGTCTGGTATGAACATCGATATCTTGGTCAACGGTAGAACTTTTACTTCCACTCAAACTGATGAGGGCGGTGTTTACGAGGAGGTTCTGATAGTCGATGACATGGCACCCCATGACGGTCTATACCGGTTGCGATCTGTCTTTCATGGCACGGATAAGTACCGTTCTTCACAATCAGACATCGTCTTCATCTATAGAGAAGGAGATCACATCGGTATAGGCGGTGACCCAGATGAAGCACGGGATGATTTAGACGAAAATGGTGATGATGAGATCGGATTTATACCATGGATCACACCTGGTAACGAGATCGGTTTTATCGTTATGGTTTCAGCGGTTTTGTTATTTATTATATATTATTTCATTTTTTACAAACAGAAAGACATCGAAGAGCAGGTAGAAGGAGATATAAAAGATAAAGGCACCTCACATCCAGTTCTACGGATACAAGATGTTAAAGACCTATCTGCAAGTTCTAGAGACGACATCCCTAAGATATACCACATATTCATAAACAGGTTAAAAGATAAAGGGGATTTCACTTTCAAAAAAGGAACGACCCATCGGGACATCGAAAAAGAGATATCTCACAAGACAGGCATGGATGAGATCAATACGGTCACATATGTGTTCGAAAAAGC
The DNA here is from genome assembly GCA_051745305.1 of Thermoplasmatota archaeon. GTDB lineage: Archaea > Thermoplasmatota > Thermoplasmata > Halarchaeoplasmatales > Halarchaeoplasmataceae > Saliniplasma. The sequence continues at coordinate 7,609 of JBNJDY010000028.1, read as the reverse complement.
TTTCTTCTCGAGCAGAGAGATTTCACAAAACGAGATAGAACGTTTTAACGATGGTATAAAGAATATGAATAGGGTGATCTGATGAGAAAAAAGATGAGAACTATCACAATATACATCATAGCTGCTTCATTGGTCGTGCTCATGTTCCTTTTCTCTTTGTCTGCCCCACTAGTGACTACCGGCGCTGATTTCAGCATTTATAATACCGGCTGGAACGGCTGCAGCCGACTCGCAGTAAGGACTTATGAAACGGGCGAATTCACTCCAAACTTGAAGTTAGCTAATGATCGTGAAATCGAAGTTACTCAGAGGAGTATTTTAGAATACTCCGTAGTTCCAAATTCTACTTCTATGATGTTTTTAGGACCAAATCTAGATTTCACTCAAGGGGATATAGATCATATCCACGACTTTTTGATGGATGGAGGTAAAATCGTTCTGGCTGATGATTACGGTAACGGTAATCAATTGTTAGGTGGATTGAACACGTCATCTCGTTTTGCCGAGGAAACGCTATACGACCTCTCCTTCGAGAAGAATCCGGAATTCTCGGTAGTTTATGACTTTAGAGATCATGCCCTTACTCAAAACCTTTCCTTCGTCATGTTGAACCGACCTACGTACCTGAGATTGGGTTCGGAAGCCGTTCCACTCATGAATACCTCCGAGGGAAGTTGGGTTGAAAGAGACGATGGTGATCATCGTATCGGCAAGTCACCTGTCATGTCCCTGGAACCTTACGGCGATGGTGAGCTGATACTGTTATCGGACCCAAGTATGATGATAAATTCTATGCTCGATAGGTTGGATAATGAAATAGTCATGATGAACCTGCTGGACTATATCTCAGAGGATCGGTCAGATATAATCTTAGATGAAAGTCACCGTGAGATGAACATTGTATTCCGACTGGCCTACACAGGAGATTATCCCTCTAGATCGGTATCGTTCATGGTTATCACCGGTGGTATCTTTATCACTGGAGCGGTCCTTATCCCGGGTGTCAAAGGTAAAATGTTCAAGATGATCCATAAATCAATATCATTCTTTATAAAAGAGGAGAAAGAGGATACACTCTCAAAAGTATTAAATAATCATCCTGAATGGGATAAACGTAAAATGAAATGGATTCATGAAAGATTATCTGAATCCGTTGGTAAGCGGGAGGATTAATCTTGAAGGATATTGAGCGATACGGAAAGAAGTTCGAAGAGATTAGGAAAAACGTAGGGAAGGTCATAGTTGGCTATGAAGAGGTTATCGATGATTTCTTGATATGTTTGATGACTGGCGGTCACTTACTACTTGAGGGTGTTCCAGGTATAGCAAAGACCACGTTGATCAAGGCATTTACCGAAGCAGTTGGTTTAGGATATGAGAGAATACAGTTCACTCAGGACCTTCTACCTGCTGATATATCCGGTCACTATTATTACAATCAAAAAACAGGAGAATTCGAACTGAGAAAAGGTCCTATCTTCGCACAGATATTGATGGCTGACGAGATCAATAGAGCCCCTCCGAAGACCCAATCGGCATTGATAGAAGCTATGCAGGAAAAACAGGTCACCATCGAAGGCAATACCTTTCCGTTACCAGACCCCTTTTTGGTGATCGCGACTAGAAACCCCATCGAGACCGAAGGTGTTTATCCACTTCCAGAAGCTCAACTCGACAGGTTCATGATCAAGTCTGATATGAGTTATCTGTCTAAGGGAGAGGAATTGGACATGCTCAAGATGAAGAACGATTCTTCTTCCTCCAATATTGATAAAATAGACGGTAGATTCGGTAGTCAGATAATCGGACTATATCATAATGTCCACGTTTCAGACCCGATACTAGAGTACATCCGTGACCTGATCATAGAGACTAGAAATATAGAAGAGCTGCTGCTGGGAGCTAGTCCTAGAGCTGCTGAACAGTTGTTGTATGCAAGTAAAGCACGAGCTCTATTGAACGGCAGAGATTACGTTATACCAGATGATGTAAAATCAATCGTCCCCAAGGTTCTAAATCACCGGTTGATATTATCAATCGATGCCGAGTTAGAGGATGTAAATAAATTGGACGTGATCGATGAGATACTCCAGGAAAGAGTTGAAGCTCCTAAAGGTAAATTCAACGATTGACGGACATGTAAAAGGGTAGAAGTACGAGTATCACAGTAGCTGAAAATGCAAGCGCCATAGGACCGGTATTTTCTGCGGCTAGTATGAATTCGTTGATATTTAGTAAATATATGAGTGCGTAGAATGTGATGACTGTAAAGATGAAGTACACCATTCCAAGAACCGATGCCTTCAGGTCGAAATGCAGGTCGAAGGAAAGGACCACTTTCCAGTAAACCATCAATGGTAGGACGAAGGAGATTATGAACAGAAGCATGAATGTGGTGTTCCCGAGCCCGGCTGGAATTATCAGAAAACTAGAAAGTAAGGTCATGCTGATCAACCCTATGTATTGGACATTCTCTTTTTCGTTTTCTACACCAAAGGAAACCAGAAGTATGGGTATGATATTCATAACCGGTAACAGTCCCATATCGGAATTGAAAAAAGATGAAATTATCAAAAAACCTCCTAGAAGATGTGTAAGTTCTTTTTTCATCCTCTTCGCCTCCCCCTTTCTCTAAGTATGTTTATCCCCTGGGTAGATGGATGGAGTAGGAACGTAGAAACATCTAATCTTTGCAGTTCGTGAAATACATGTTCTAGTTCTTCGTGATCTTTGTAAGCGTTCTCTAAATTTTCTTCACTGATATCTTTCATCAGGTACCAGGGTGAGAACGGGACAATAACCCATACTTCTCTATCCATCTTCTTAAGATTTTCCACACCTTTTATGAAGCTTCCAGTCGATGTTTCCAGGTCCGAGATTATTATTGCCAATGAGGAACTTCTTTGATCCCTTCTAACTCTCTGAACCGCAGATAAAATACCTGTTAACCCACCTTTCGTAGATAAGAACTGACTCACAGTTTTAGTGAAACTTTCTTCGCCACCATCGTTGGTTCCGGTACCTATGTGGTAATCAGCTCTCTTGTAATCACTTGAGTTTATCTTACTAGGCAGTTCTGAAAGTTTCTTGTATATCCTTTGGAAGGAGTCTTTTTTATGATCAGCCGGCTGGTGGTATAAGATTTTTTTATGGTCAAATACGGTGATACCGAAATCGTGTCCTGAAAGTTCAAAATTCTTTAAAAGTTCGATAGAGATGTAGATCGAATGCTCCAGCTTACTGACCCCGTTTTCTCTCCCCCTCCTCATAGAAGGACTGCAGTCCAGCATTATTTGATATTCCAGAGGGGTTCTCTTTTCATAGTTTTTAGTCATCAATCTCTGAAACTTGGACGTAGATTTCCAGTGTATATCTCGCATCCTATCTCCAGGTTGATAATCCCTGATCGTGTCTAATTCAGACGTCCTGATGACAAACTTGTTAAGCTCCCTGATCTGTAGATCGCTCTTGACTTTCTTGGAGTAACGTTGTGCTTTTTTTATAGCCCTTTTTGAACTGTGTACCGTAACCTCTTGATCTCCATCTTTGTAAAAATCTTCTCTGAACAGTTTCATAGAATCGTAAACGTATCCACTTAGGGCTCCGAGAGTTTTGTTCCCTCTACTTTTAGGTAAGAGTTCATGCTTTATCTTCACAATCGAGTATATCTCGCCATCGAATTCTTTTCCTGATTCTACATCGATATCATCAGATACATCGAGTTCGAGCTCGAAGTAAAGTGGATGGTCTGATATAATATTCTGGTAAAGATAGAACTTTTCATCGACGTATTTCTCCCCGCTCGAGGTTTCGTTCTCGACTTTGATCTCTCTATCAGACCGTCCGAAGTGGTACCTTGAATATATGAAAAGTGAGAAAATTCCGGTTGAGATTATAGGTAAGTATGGATTCTGGAGAAGGAAACCTCCCGCTAAAAGGTATATAGGTACTAACAGTAATATCCGCCCTCGAAGTGTCATCTCGATCTCTGCCACTATTCATCCCTCACTACGATGGTGTAATGCAGGTCCCGGTAAACTTCTCCATCTCTCAAAAGATATAATTTCAACCTATATAAGCCGGCTGTTTCTATCGAGAAGTTCACGGTCATGTTCCAATTCTCAGTGTGGTTCAGAGTTATATCACTCTCGAAATAGGTATTGTTACCAGAAAAGGTAACATTATCGGATAAAGTGCCTATAGATGCCATATCTTCGAATTCATAACCCAAACCCATCACCAACGTGTAGTCGGTCGTTTCATGCTCTCTATTGGTAGCTCCTATCGTTATACGACCGGTTTCGTTCACTGTTAGATTGTTTGGATATTCATCGGCCATACCTTCTTCACCTAATATGTAGAATTCAGTGAACCTCTCACCAGTTCTAGGAGTTGTTACGATATGTACAGCAAGTGCACCTGAAGCTACGAGCAGTATCACCGTTCCAGTCACGAGAGCTTTATCGATTAAATCGTAGTTATCCCAATCTGGTTTGTTGATCTCAAATTGTATATGGAATACTTCTTCCAAAGGGATCGTTCTTCTCCTGTAAAATGCAAGTGCTGAGAAAACAAAGATGAATAGTGAGATGGAAGTTAAAAGGGGTACGAGGCTGATCTCCCATATATAGTTCAAAAGTAATCCTATCAATGGTGTGATTGCTATACTCAATCCGAATGAAAGAGCTATCCTCTCGATCTTATCAAGAGGTTCCTCTTCTGGAAATAAGAAGGATACCAGAACATAGCCGGGAAAAAACAGCAGGTATGGCAGACCAAAAACTGTCCTGGCTGCGCTTTTAGGAACAAGATATATGATCAGCAGCAGTATAGTGGTGAGTATAGCTACTACGGCTAAATCCCATGGTTTTTCCCTTATATTAATTTTCAAAGGTTCTTCACCTACCATTCCAATTGAACATTTCTTATAAATGGTTTTCCGGCATTATCTATCGATTTTCATCTCTTCGGATTGAACATATTCAAGATCGTTTTTCAAAGCGATCTCAGCCTTCTGCAGTTCTCTAGCCAGGTAGGCCATGTGGTCAAGTCTAGATACCATTTTTTCCCTGATCACCGTATCACATATGGATTTTGCATCATTGCCGGTGATGATCTTGTTCAGTTCTCCGGTTTCGACTTCTAATTTCCCACCTTTATTGACATTTTTGTAATGTTCAGCGGTGATCTCGTCGTTTACGAATATAACGAAGAACCCCTTTTCATCGAAATTCACTTTTTTTTCCTCTACCGCTCTCAATTTCTCAACTTCTTTCATCTAAAACCACGTCCCTAGCTTCCACCATATTCTTCAGTTTTTTATCAGCTACTTCTTTCTTCACATTCCTCAAACCACAGTCTGGATCTATCAAGATATTGGTCCCGAAACTGTTCACAGCTTTCTCGATCCGTTCTTTTATCTTGTCTACACTTTCAATCTTACTCTCGGTTGTGACAACTCCTGGGGCTAACCTCTGATCGAAAGACAATTCTTCGTAGGTATCATAAAGATGTGGGTTAGCTGCGAACTCGTGATCCAATATATCCACATCTATTTCCACGAGTTTTTCTGCGATATCAACGACATCCCCACAAACGTGCAGTGCAGTCGTTACATTATTTGGTAACATCGTCTCTAAAACATCTTTGATATATGGTTCATACTCTATCGAGAGAAAAGGTTCGTCGATCTGAATAACGTCACAGATCTTTGATAATTTTTTCGTTTCTGATTTCAAGGCTTCAGCGGTATCCGTTACAGCTTTTCTTGTATCTTCGTAGTAAATGTCGTAGGAACTCTTGACCAAAGTCCAGGGTCCTGTTATGATCCCTTTCAGACCTATGTTTTCAGGAAGACTGTTCCTGACCTTATTTTGATCTTCTACGGTGATAGGTCCTCGATACTCTATTTTGGAGATTATCTCGGGTCTTCTTTTCATCCTGAACCCTTTCAGTTTCTCAGCGAATATTTCCACCATACCTCCTCGTGTCTGCCCGTCGGAGACAAGTTCTATCCCTGCATCCATCTGTGCTTTGACTGCCATTTCGATACTCTCCATATATGGATCTACATCTTCGAAATAGGATCTTGCCAAAGACCCATCGGATGGACGAGCGGGATAACTACCCACGACCGTTGTGATCAGGTTCTGATTCAAATCCATCGAACTAGATATACATTCCAATCTAAAAAAGGTTATCCAACTGTCTTACATATGATTGTACGGATGATCTTCAGTGATATCTGTCCCAAAATACTCCTCAGCACCTTCTGCCACTAGTTTATCCACCATGGCTGCGTTCACCAATTGAGTTTCTACATTCTCCACGGGACCGTAATATACGAAATCCCCTCCAAGTAGAACCGGTAAACCGTTGATGGAAGTATCGATGGTATCGAAGACCTTCTTATCTTGTTCTCCTAACCATTTCCAAGATTCAACTGTATTGTGCATCGCACATCCTACCGGTAGACCGAACTCGCTCTTGAACACAGGTATGGCTCTCAATGTTTCGCTGGCACCTTGTTTGAAGGGCTGTGCTGCAGTATCTAGTAAGATATTTTCTATACCCGCTTCCTCTGCTATGTTCATCAAACCCACTTCCAGAAGTTGCCCCCCATCTTTGATAATATCCAGCCTTCCCTGGACGCCGCCACTTTTTGGATTGAAAGCCAGGACTATTGCGGATTTTGGTGTGTGTTCTTTTAAGGTTTCGATCTCTTCTTTTGATATCCCGATATTTATGCTGTTGTAAATCACTCTGTTAAGGGCATCTTGCTCGTTTAGATATTCCAGGGCTTTTATCCTCACTTCGGATTCCGGCATATCTAATGAGAAGTACCCCTCGATCGTGTTCAGTGCGAAATCTATCTTCCACTCTACTTCATCCTTATCGTAAATGAAGATGTCCGGGATGGCTGGAACATGGGTTTTTTTGGAGAACTCATTTTGTTTTTTGATCAGTTCTTCAGCTTCTTTTAAACAGTCCTTTGGTTTTTCGAATTCCCCTTCGTAGAATATAGTTCCGAACATCAGCGTGGGATTCTCTCCAGGTAGCCCTCCTACCTTGACACCGTTCAATTCATATTGGGTCTGCTCTTTAGTGAAACTGAACATCAGTTCACCTCCTGCTGAGTGACTTTTCCCCAGGGGGATACTTGTATCTTGGAATGTAACGCCATATCCGCCTGGAACTTGTACGTATCTTTCTTTTTTATCGATATAGCCTGATAGGGTTCTCCGAAGGAACCTAGATCTTCTTCGTGAGCTTTATCTATCTCATCTAGGATCTTTTCTTTCGAATCTTCGTTTATCAAATCTATGATCTCCACTTGTTCCCTGAATCTGTTGACAGCTTCTTCTGATATGTTCTCGATGTATGGAACCGCTCCAGGTCCATCGATTATCCTCCCGTCTTTATCGATTCCGTTCTCGATAAGTTTGATAAGCGTACGCCCTGATTTATGCCCCCTTATCTCATCTCCGCATATAATCAAGAACCGGATATTAGGATTGGAGAGAACGTTAGCTATGACCTTTTCGATACCGATATTCTCGGTCTTCATAGGTCCCCATATAGCGACTTTTTCTTCTGGAAACTCGAACTT
>JBNJDY010000027.1:0-18903 GCA_051745305.1 Thermoplasmatota archaeon | reverse complement strand
AGATGCCAATAATGCACCACTCCATCCAAGAGCACGGCGTTGTAATCCCAGTAATAAGATATGGTTAAAGGAAGAATAGGCTCTAGACTTTCCAGCATATATCCAGCCATGAAAAGAGCATACTGTACAAGTATAACGGCAAAACTCGCCCCTATACCTCCTCGAGAATTTGTGAAAAGGACCGCAAATAAGATGGATATCGCGATTATGACCATTAACATCGGCCAGGATATCAAGATGGAAACGAAGAAAGTACGGAACATCATGTCCCCACCCAGTGAATACACTGAAAGAGTCAAAACTAGACCAGAAAGACCAACTAATATTAGGGTAAATACTCCAAGGGCCGCGTATTTCTGTAAAAGGTAATCCATTCTGGAAAGAGGGGTGGAGAAGATGATATCCATCCGGCCTTTCTCGTAATCCCCGGTAACGCTTTTGACCGACAGATAACTCAGATAGACTCCCACTAGCAAGATCCACCAGCTGTAGAGTTCTACCGAGAGATAACCTTCGATCTCATCCATGCGGAGATCTTCTCTTCCAGCAGTGAACATCCTGAAGTAAGGTGTGTCCATCATCTCCTCGAGTTGAGATTTTTTCTCAACGCTGGAAGTTATCCCAACGGGAATCTGTTCACCATCCACTACAGCGATCACTCCAAAGTATCTTTCCTTTTCTGTATCTTTTCGCGGGATCGCTATATTATTATCCGTTGTATTGCCGACCTCCCACGATGTGGCCATATTTGACCTTGTATCCTCTAGAATGATATACTCATCAGCCCCCATATTTTCCCATGAAAGATACAAGAGGTCATCATCGACTTCTAAGCTGACTTTTTCTTCGTCCAACCCTAGCCCCTCCTCTTCAAAGGCCTCGCTTACAAACGGATAGAGTTGCGCCATACCTGCGGATATTAGCATTACTATGAGTATGAATATGATATAACCTTTCCAGCCCTTTTTAAACTCCATCTTCATCGTTTCAAAATCCATTATTACACCTCAAACAGGTATATCCTTCCTCTCGAATATGATCAATGCAGAGACCATAAGTATAGTAGCAAGAGCTACTAGAAAACCTATATTGAAGATACTGATAGATTCTCCATATAAAGCTGCTTCATAATCCCAGTAATTCATTATAGTGTACTTATTTAGATATCCCAGAGACTCTGACAGATCTCCTACCATGTTTATTCCATATTGTACCAATATAAATACGAATGAAGCTCCTACCGCCTTTCTAGAACTCTCTAGATAAACAGCAGCTAAGATAGATAATGCTATGATCACCAAAAAGACGGGCCAGGCTAACAATGACGAAAGAATAAGCCTGTAAGAAGATACCGTATCCAATTCTCCTAGTGAATAAACAGAGCCCACCAGTACTGCTCCGATCATCACCATCAAAGATAAGATAAAAAGAGATATGAAAGAGAACTTTTCCAAAAGATAATGTCTTCTTGAAACAGCTTTAGATAATAACATGTCCAACCTGTTTTCTTCGTAATCCTTGCTGATCAAATCCACTGATACGTACCCGGCATAGACAGCTATCAACAACATCCACCAGGTGCTCCAGAGGAGTGATATGAAACCTTTTATATCTCCGTAATCCATCCCCCAGATATCTTCTATAGGACTCGTCCTCTCGAAGTTCGTCTGCATGCCTACCAACTCCCTACTGATCTCTTCTTCCCCTTCTCTTACCGCTACTACCGTAAAATATCTCTCTGGAACCTCACCATCTTCAAAAGGTAAAGAGTAATCGAATGATGTTTTTTCTATTCCGTCTATCTTATCAAGAGGAACAAGCATACTTGGACTCCTGCCTATGAGCAGCGTATAATTTTCTGCACCCCCTATATCACTCCATGATAGGTTGATCGTTACATTTACTTCATTTTCGATAACATCGATATCAACGTTTTCGGCCCCCTCTAGTCCCTCATCATAAGCCTCACTGAAAGAGGGGTAAGCTGGCATAAATCCTCCTGTTAAAAGAATTATGACCAGTATGAAGATTAGGAAACCTTTCCACCTATTTTTCAGCTCTATCAACATCGTTTTTCCTATCTTCATTCACCTCTTCCCCCACGTGAGTAATAAGTAAGGAATAACTGCTCTAAACTGAAAGTTTCTAGGGACATGTTGACGACGTTCTGTCTTGAGATATTTTTGATCACTTCATCTAGATTACTTGTCACTATCATGGTGGCATTCCGACCGTCCATCTCCAAATCCTCGACCCCCTCCATAACGAACAGATCTGGATCTACATGATTTTCGAACTCGATTTCAAGCTTCTTACCCATTTTTTCTTTCAAAGATTCTATCTCCTCTACTACCTGTAATCTAGCGTTCCTGATTATAGCTACCCGATCACAGACTTCCTCTACCTCGGCTAATATGTGAGAGGACATGAATATCGTCTTTCCTTTGGCTTTCTCTTCTCTGAGAAGTTCATAACATTTCTGCTGCATCAAGGGATCTAGACCAGAAGTTGGCTCGTCCATTATTATCAGATCCTGATCTGCCATGAAAGCCTGGACCAGGCCGACCTTTTGCTTATTACCCTTTGAAAGATCACCGTACTTCCTGTTCAAATCAAGCTCTAACCTATCAGCCAACCCCCTCATCTTACTATCATCTGAGACATCACTCTGTGAAAGCAGGTATTTCAGGATAATTTTGACCTTGAGATCATCATACATCCCAAAATCCCCCGGCAGATATCCTGTCCTCTTTCGGATATCTATTGAGTCTTCTTGTGAATCCATACCGAATATCTTCACATCACCAGCGTTTTTTTGTAAAAGTCCGAGACAACATCTTATCGTGGTTGTTTTCCCCGCTCCATTTGGCCCTAAAAATCCCATTATCTCTCCAGGGTAAACATCTATATCTAGATCTTTTATACCCACTACGTTCCCATACTTTTTTGTGAGACCTCTTATCTTAAGGACAGGTTCTTCTCTCATCTTATCCATCTCCTTCAGCTTCATCGATGAAATCAATTATCTCATCTCCATATCTCTCATAAAATTCAGTCATAAACGGAGTTTCAGCTCCTAACAACCTTTCAAGCATGTAAGCTTCGGCCTTGATGTCTTTTAAAAATTCTCTACCCACAAATCTATCGACATCCATAAGAAACAGTCTACCGTAAAACCAGAATCGCATAGTCTCTTCAGGATATTCTGTGTCAAATATCTCTTCTTCGATACCCTGTTCTACTATTTCCCTCAAGTAAGGCACAGTCAATTCGACGGTCTTATAGAAAAGCCTTTGATACAGTTTTGGTTCTTTGTCTTCCGAGAAGTAAGATACTAGATATGCTTTGTCTTTCTTCCTCTGAAATGCCGTTGTCATAAATCTAATGAATTTCTCATCAGCTCTAAGATGATCTTTATGAGTGATCTCGGATAACCTCTCTTCAAGCTCATCTATCATCCTTTCAGTTATCGCCTCTATAATCTCCTCTTTGGTGTCAAAATAATAATAAAATAAGCCATGAGCCACTCCGACTTCATCGCAGATGTCGTCTATAGAGGTATCTGAATACCCATCTTTATGGAACAATCTTTCAGCTGCATCGATTAGTTCTTCTTTCTTAGTCCTGTCACTCTCCGACATCCTATAGCTCCTGACTGACTGTCAGTCAACAATTGTTTTCTTACTATTTATACCTTATCGGAGATGTATTTTTCCAACCTCGAAAGTCCCTCTTTGAGTTCAGCTGTGGGTAAACCGAATCCTATCCTGAAGTATCCATCATAGCCGAACACTTCGCCTGGTGCTAAAACCACCCCATATTCCTTAACAAACCCTTTACAGAAATCTACAGAACTGCTAAAGTTGTCTGGAATGGTTATAAATCCGTTTACACCAAATGGCCTGTACCAGCCAAGACCGTTTCTATCAATAAATTCTTGAACTATCTCTCTGTTCTTTTCAGCCAACTCTCGATTTTCTCGAAGTATTTCATCTTCCATATCTCCTAAAGCCTGTTTTGCTATATGCTGCCCTATTTTGGTAGGGGATATAGTTGTGTAATCCTTCCAAACCCAAGTCTTATCTACTACTTCCTTTGGACCACAAACCCACCCGAATCTAGCTCCGGCGATACCATAGGCTTTGGTCAAACTGGTCGTACTTATTCCCCTATCACTTATCTTAGCCACGGGAGGTAGTGGATCTTCAACCAATAATCTATAGACTTCGTCACAGAGCAGATAAGCGTCCACATCTTCGGCGATATCTAGAAGTGCTTTCACCTTTTCAAATGAGTGATACCTTCCAGTCGGGTTATTTGGATTGTTCAGAACGATCAGCTTCGTTCTTTCGTTCACTGCTTCTTTGACCTTCTCCACAGATAACTTCCAATCTGGAGGATCCAATGGAACTCTAGTAACGTTCCCAAAGGCCTCCGGTACAGAATGAAGAGCCTGATAAGTAGGAGTCACCACCACTGCATGGCCCCCTTTATCGAGCAATGAAATAAATACTAGGAAATTAGCTTCCTGGGTTCCACAGGTGAACAATATTTCCTCTTTATTTCTTCCGTACCTATCGGCGATTTCATCCCTAAACTCCGGGTCACCGTTGGTCGGTATGACGTATCCCATTTCACCAACGTTCAAATCAAATCTATTCGCATCCAAACTTCTGATGCCGCTCTCTGCTAGCATGATCTCAGCTTCATGTTCGTATCTAGCGAACCATCTTTCGAGCTCAAAATCTTTGATGTTCATGATAGTTAATCTCACTAGAGGGTTAAGGTTTTTACGTATGAATTGTACTTTTTCACTTCTTTCTATTGAAATACCATTTATAGAGCAGTGCCATATCTCTTGGGAATAAGGCAACCCGATCTCCATCTTCAACTTTTCTTTCAGGGGCGGAGTAATCTCTGTTCAAAAATATGTGGCTGACATCCTTTTCCTCTATATCAAGCTCTTCTAAAATATCAGATATTTTAGTGATGCTCTGTCCTTCAATATTTACTGTACCTATAGTTTCAGTTTCATCAAGGTTCTTAGCCACATTTCGCAAATTACCGTACAGCACAACTTTAATACTCATCTAAACCACGACCTCGATTCAGCCACCACCTACTAAAGGAAATACAGATAGTTTATCCCCGTCTGTTAACCCAGTCTCCAAACCTTGTAGATATGAGATATTCCTTCCATCTTTGATCACTGTGATATTGTCACGAATATTTTTTTTATCATCTTTAAACAACTCACCTTGAATCCCTTCATATCTTTCTTCTAAGATTTCAAAAGCTTCTCTTACGTTCGAAGCATCGACTTCGATCTCCTTATGACCAGCTTTTTGAGCAATGTTCGCGAACAGTTTGATTTTTATGGACATAATAAAAAAGAAAAAGGTTTTCAAGGCTCTTCAAAGACCCTGTCGAGTTCTTCATCCGTTACGTCGAAGTTTTCGTCGAGTGGAGGTAGTTTTTCTTCCTTCATGAATTCAGGAACTCTGTCGTCCTCTTTGGATATACCAGCTTTCTTGTTGAACTCTCTCTCCATCTCCAGTATATCCATGCCCATCTTCATTACATCATCAGCAGAATAATCCGTTCCAAGTACACCGTTGACGGTTTCGATCATCCCTTCCATACCTTTATCGATATCCATGATTGCAAAGGCTATGAACAAACAGTAACCTGCGGAATCGATCATAGCTGTAGCCTGCTGAAGACTCCTCGAAAGATCAGCTTTTTTAGTATCCAAAGGATCAGCTTTACCACCAACTCCCATTATCTCAGGAGCTATAGCATATCCGGCTGTGTGGTCGGCTCCCATGGGTGAGGTAGCATAGGTCACACCGATACCTTTTATCGGTCTTGGATCGTAAGCTGGCATGGCTTGACCTTTCACGGTTGGTATCCTATCGACACCGAAAGCCTCACCTGTGAACTCTGCTCCGTTTGCTAAAATTCTACCCAGTGCTGTTTTATCATAGATTTCATCCATCAATTTTAAAGCACCTTCTCCATCACCGAAATCTAGGAGTCCTCCTTCCATAGCCACAGCGATGGTATTTCCAGCTTCTATGGTATCAAGACCTAGATCATTACAGGCTCGATTCAACTCACCGATCACGTCGAGGTCGTATATACCACAATTCGGACCCAGAGCCCATACGGATTCGTACTCTAAAACTCCCACAGGGTCTTTTCCATCTTCCTTAGTCCATATCTCAGAACACTGGATTATACAGCTTGGACTGCACTTATGAGGTCTAATTCCACCTCTTTCTTTTATTAACTCAGCTTTTCTTTCTCCGGATACTTTAGCTGACCGATCGTCGCTTCCCTCGGAGAAATTCCTTTGCGGTAAACCACCGCTTTCGTTTATTATGTTTATCAATACTGATGTTCCGTAAGAGTTCAGAGCACCTCCTTTCTTTGTCACATCGTGTTCCATCAAAGCGTTTGCCAGCTTCTTTCTGCCTTTATCGAATGTTTCTTTATCCTCAATCTCCATCAAATTCTCTTTGGTATTTTCCGCCACTATGAACTTCAATCCTCTAGAAGCCATAACGGCCCCAAGGCCGCCTCTACCGGAATATCTAGTTGATCTACCTTCAGGGTCAGTATAAGATATTCCAGCGTTCGAAGCCTTAAGTTCAGCAGCTATCCCAGCGCCTGATATCTCGATATCTTCTCCGAACTCGTCATTCAATTCCTCATAGGCCTCGTAAAGTCCTTTACCGACCCATTTATCGGCCTCTATCAGTTCTTCACCATCGTCCCCCAGCTTCAGCAGATAATATTTATCCTTCTCGGCCCGTCCTTCAACTATGATCGCTTTGATACCTCTTCTTGCCAAGTTTTTTGCGAAGGGTGTTCCAGCGTTAGATTCTTTTATACCACCGGTTAGTGGTGACTTTCCTCCTGCTGATAACCGTCCAGAATTAGGCGATCCGCTACCAGTGACTATGCCAGGTGCGAACACAACTTTATTGTTGGGTCCTAAGGGGTGAGTTTTAGGCGGGACTTCATCACTAATTATCCTTGATGTGAGACCCCTTCCTCCTAATTTCTCGTATTCCTCAGGAACCTCCTCGGTGGTTACCGACAGTTCTTCCATATTCACTCTCAAAATTTTACTACTCATATATCTCACTCCAATCTCTATATAGAGTAAAAGTACCTAATAATATTTATGTTCTAAAATAAGAAATCACAGCATCCCAATCTTACCAACAAATACCGCTAGAGAAAATACCATTATATTAACTATCAAAACTATCCCCAGCTGATGTTTGAACTCGACCATATCCACCTGATTTTCGATCCCAGTTGTAAAATATGTGATAACAAAACTCATGGAGATCAGATAGACAGCTAAAACGGCTATGAACGAAGTCGGATGAATGAGTTGAACGTTAGATATCTCTGTGAATATAGATTCCAACATGTAGTAAAGTGCTCCGACGATACCCATCACCAGCGGTGCAAAAACCGTAGAAGTTGCCTTCATCATCCCGACACTACTGGATAATTCAGATTTTATCTCGTGATCCATCTCTTCCATATCTTTTAGGTACTGAGAAATTTGAAGTATGGTTTTACCTGCCTGTTTTGGATCTTTTCTTGTGAGTTCAACCACGGTTTTCATGGTAGCTTTTATGGTTTGAGAAGGAAAATCCTTCAATGCGCCCTTCTCGCCAAATAGAGCATCGTTCAGAGGCAGCCGATCAAGCTTCAACCTACTAGATATATCGGCAAAGAGTTTTCCGATCTCAGTCCCTTTCATGGCATCCGAGGTTTTCTGGATAGCCTTCTCAGGCGGCATCCCTTCTGTTATCCTGCTACCCAACTGGAATAACAGGTCCGGAAACTCTCTTTCCATCTTGATGATCCTATCTCTTTCTTTTTTTGCTTCAAGTGTGGTGCTCAAACAGTAAAAGGAAATACCTATAACTGGTCCCCAAAAATAGTGGAGCGGTGATATCACGGTCAAGTAACTTGAAAAGAAAATCGATATCACTGTCAAACCTACAGCTAAAGTCGCTGAAATTACTAGCTTTTTGTTTTTAACGTCTCCAAAGCAAACATCTGGAGGTGACATCGTTCCCGGTCTATCCCCTAAGATCTTATAGGAGTAAACGAAAGCACTTAGAGGCGACATCACGTTCATCAGCAGCACGATGTGTATAAGGCTCAAGCCAGCTTTTGTAGTACCTTCTGAAGAATCGATACTTGATATATCTAAACCACCCAAAGCCATCATGGGCAGCATTGCTCCGATAATCAACGGCAGCAGTATTCCGATAGCGAATAATATCGTAGTGGGCGTCGAAAGCGAGTTAGCATAATCCTTTACTTTTCTTTCAGTACCTTCGATTATGATCTGATTAGCCTTCTCTAGAGCTGAATATAGTCCTTGAGTAGTTTTCTCGAGTATTGCTGAGCGGACTGCATAAAGCGAACGTTTCAATTCTTCGTTCCATTCCCCCCATTCTAGAGCAAATTCTAAGAAAGCTTCTTCTAGGTTCGATTTTTTATTCATGTGGATGTTCCAAAGAACCTTCTTCAATCCTGACGCCATTGGTTCTTCAGTGTTTTTTGCAGAAAAGGATACAGCTCGATAAAGAGAAGGACGAACCCTCATAGACATGGTCATGTAATTGATACACTCCGGTGCTTTACCGATGGTCGAGGCTTTCAACCGTTCACTCAATATCTCCGGATAATTCGCAGTAGCGATCAGAACAGACATGGGTACGATCAAAAATATTGGGATGATGTAAGTCAATATCTCAAATAACTCAAGAGGATAAAATAAATTCCAGGTGAAGACCGCTAAAAAGACCAAGATAAACGAAAGTATCGTGTTGAACACGGAGAAAACTATCACTTCTTCGTACTCAAGGTCCATACCGGTGAATGTGGTCGTTTTCTTAAAATCCTCCCTATTGTACCTTTTCTTCGCGATCTCAAAATCTTTCTCCGCCTTTTCCACTTTCTTCTTTTTATTACTATACTCCTTAGAATCTTTACCAACCACAACTAACGCTTCTCTTAATTCTCTCTCCGCTTTCCTCAACTCCTTACCTTTTTCAACATATTTTCCTTTATCCCCCTCTCGACGTTCTTTGATCTCCTCCCTATCCATACCTAATTTCGAATTTACCTTCTTACAAACTCTTTCATAAAATCTACTCATATCGAACTCTCTCTTCGTACCATCGGGTCCAATCATCTTTCACATCTTCGTATGATCCGCTTCCGTGATGTTTTTCGATAAGATTCCAGAACTTACCGTTAACACTTGCTACCCAAGCTGGAGACAACAGTTTATCCCCCTTTTCTTCAGATGCTTCTACCATTTTTTCTCTGATATACGCCCTCAATTCTATATTTGCAACAGCCCTTTCATAACTAAGATTCCAATCCCTTGCAATACCTCCTACCTTTTCAGAGTTTCTCTTTAAATAATCCGTGGGTTCTAATCCATTTCGATAATTCATCAGGTCCTCGAATTCTTCTTGATCATACTCTGAAATATGAGTAACGGTTCTTTTCCTTTTCTGCATACCACCGGGTCTAACGATCCCTGCTATCACGATAATATCAGTTGCTCCAAAGCTCTCCTTAGATATGCCCATATCGTGAACAACCCTCTCATAGACAGCGTCTGGAGAATTACCGTGTATGGTTCCCATAACAGCGCTTCCAGCAGTCCCTGCTCTCATAGCTTCGTAAAGGGTTCTCGCTTCCTGCCCCCTCACTTCACCCAGTACCAGCGAAGACTCTCCCAATCTCAGTGAAACTCTTAGTGCTTGATCAGCGTCCATCCCACCCTCTTCCAGAGAGGAATCCACCAGCATACTTTGGATGTTGTAATCTAATTCTTGCATCTCTCTACTCGGTAGCTCACGGGTGTCCTCGATAGTAAGTATCCTTTGGCTTTTAGGAAATTCCAGCATCAAGGCCCCTAATAAAGTAGTCTTACCGGCTCCTCTACTACCGGCAACTAAAATTGTACTCCTCCCGTCTATCAAAAAAGAAAGCAGTCCCGCGGCAGTAGGCGTTAAACTTCCTACTTTGATCAACTTTGGAAGTGTCCATGGTTCAGTATCCCTCCTTCTCAATGCAAAAGCCATCCCGTCAGGACTTAACGGACTACCTATCGCTGTGACACGTGTTCCATATTCTTCTAACTCCGTTTCCAAGACTGGAAATGCTTCTGAGAACGGTTTCCCACTTTCAGAACGGAACCTAGAGAGAATGCTTTCCATATCTTTATTAGACAAAAAAATATTAGTCCTGCATTTTTCTCTGATCCCTTTTACTCCTCCTATTTCAACATAGATGTTGTTATTATCTGAAGGTGCATCAACGTAGATATCCTCGACTTTTGGATCCTTCAATAGAGTTTCGATGATTCCAAAACCGGCAGTATATTTCGCTAAGACCTCAGAGAGGAAATCGACCTTTTCCATCTCCTCTTCTCTACTTTCCCCTAAAGAAATATCTAATTTTTTTGCAGTCCTTTCCAAAAGCATTTTTCCGTGATTGGTTATATACTTCTTTACTTGTTCAGGTCTGCTTAAATCTATATCCTTGGGATACTGCTCTGCTAATGAATCCTTCACTGATAAAACGAGTTCTGCAGTTCCGATATCAATATTATATTCGGAGGGAGAAACATAATAAAGGTCTTCTGTTTCCTCTAGCAATCTATAAAGTTGAACAGTAGTCCCGTCTATCCGATATTCTATCTTCTTTTCAGACATCTTTGGAACACGTTCTCTTACCCAAGTATAAGAGAAACCGGGTCTGACCTCCTGTTCACTACCTAAGATTTTTTCCAAACCCTCTTGGATTTTCTTTCCTTCTATATCACGAAGTTCTCTCAATAACTCAGCGTACTCGATGGTTTCACCTCAACACTCCATAAGCTTTCAAAAGTACTTTAGACCGAAATTCCAGAACTTTTTCGCCTAAAACAGTCAATTCTTCCTTAGCCGATTTTCGACAACCTTTACACCCCTCTATCTTCATAATCTTCAACGTATAATCGAAGAGACGTTGATAGAAAGTATCATGCTCAGTAAGTAAACCCTCTTTCAATGATGGATACATCGTCCTTGGTTCTATCTCACAGTCTTCACAACCATCTGTGTCAGGTCTTCTAGATGATAATCTGTCAAGCTCTTCTGATATATACTTCAAATCTTTTAAAAAATTTAGATTTTCATCGGAATATTGTATCTCTATGAAATCAGATAGCACTATCGAATCTATATTGTAGTTTTCTTCCAAAGCCAATATTATCCCTGGGAGACATTTATCGATCGAAAAATCATCTGTACATTCTTCACAATCGACAAAGAGCTTTCTGTTCCCGCCTATGTCACTGATGCTGTAATTACAAGGAGTTATATTTTCAGTCATGGGTTCGACTACCCCAAAACAGTACCCTTTAAAAATATTACCATTGATACCCGATTAAAATAATCCGTAATAAACTAAAGCGACAATCAGCGAATACCTAACCAATGCGGATAAACTGATCGTTAACCATACCTTCCACCACTGTAAGGCAAGTATCCTACCTACAAAACTCATAACCATCGGGCCAGTGCCAAATACAGGTAAGAACATCAGCCAGAATATACCGATATAACTGATATCTTTAGCTAAATCATGCTTGTTAATCACCTTTTCAGCTTTTTTCCTGGTTCTTATAAACAATCTACCTAATAGAGGTATTTTTTCCAGTAAATCGTAGTTTACTGTTACGAAAAATGAACTCTGAACAGCTACAAATACGAGCAAAATCATGAGAAGCCATGGCGAAATACCCGCAGCTAAACCAAAATAAGACGCTGTCACCCAGCCAACACCTACAGCGAAATAATAGTTCAATAGAACAGCTGATACTGGTAGGTACACGTTTGGACCAAGTAAAATTATAGAAATAGCTGCAGTAATGGCTGGTATTACCGTGAGAAATAGATACGATACATCTCTTACTATTTCCCTTTCGGGTATCTGTATATATTCAAACATCTTCCAAGTTACTCCCTAAGATAATCTATCAGGTTGATCTGAACTTGATAAAACCTTTTTAATGAAACGAATGAAAGTTGAAAAACCCGGTGAGGACCAAACAACGGTAAACTAGGGTTGTTAGTAAATGTGGATATCACATCTTTATCACCATATATATCGAATATCATCTCAATCAACTCAGCATCCGCGATTCCAACATCACCTTCTTTTTCGAATGCACCTAATATCGACAAAGTTAACTGTTCTATATCCTTAGCTTCCCGTTCTAGATCACTGAGATCCTCATGGTATTCTATCTCAAAATCTATCCAGTATATATCACCATCATCACCCAATATACAGTTCTGGGTAGTTGGTTCCCCATGATAAAGGTCTTTATGATGTATATTCTTTAAACCTTTGATCATCTTTTTTATCACATCAATCTTTTCTTCGTTAGAAAAATCATCTGATATCAAGATTTCAAAAGCCACTTTACCTTGGATCTTCTCGACTAAAAAAGCGTTCTCGTATTCTGTTTCCTGAGAAAATATTTCAGGATGGAGACATCTTAATTGTTCAACCTCTCTTTCCTGCCATCTCTTGTTATCTAATATCTTCAGGTTTTCCATACCTGATAGCTTACGGGATATATTACTCAATATCCCACTCAAAAGGAAAAGTGGTGGTCTAATTTTAACTAAATGAGTGTTATCTTCAGCATCTTTGATCTCTTTTATGACACTACTAAAATGGGTATGATTTTGACCTTCTACCTTCCTGAAAAATGTGCTTTCTAATTGACTCTCTTCGACTCGATTGGCCAATTTTTTCAAATATAACTTTTCATCTTCTTTGCTATCGGCCATTGAATCTACCGAATGTATTAAAAAAGTGGTTGGCAATATACCTTTCGAATGGATAACAAAAGCACGAAGTGGTACCAGAGGAAAAATGTCGCTGAAAAATACGATGAGAAGAGATTCCAGAGGGGAGGAATGGTACTCGATTATAAAGAAAAAGAGATCGTTCTTTCTCTTGTAGAACCTGATGGGAAAAAGGTATTAGATATAGCTACGGGAACAGGTAGATTCGCTGAGATGTTAGTAGAAAATGGAGCAGAAGTTGTCGGCCTTGATGCCAGCAGCGAGATGCTCACCAAAGGGAAAGCAGATTATCTTGTTGGTGATGCACTTCATCTACCTTTTGCAGATAATAGTTTCGATACCACTATAAGCATGAGATTTTTACACTTATTAAAACCACAACTTATCGATGAGTTTGTTACAGAAGTTAAAAGAGTTACCAAAGAAAAATTTGTTTTTGAATCGTTACATCCTATGAGCTTAAGACTATTGTACCAGTGGGCTCTACCACAAAAGAGCAGGATGTTTTCCAATTCATTTTTAAAAAGTAAATTCGAGAAGGTAGATGGAGTAAAAGAAGTGAGGTACGATGAGGACCTGTTGATACCCTATGGTATTTACCAGTGCCTACCATTAAGCATGGCAGAGAAACTCTCAGAACTAGATGAGAAGATAGTTGATAATAATTCATGGGTCGCTTCAACAGTTTACTGGGAACTTTATTTTGAGTGAATCAAACCAGTTCGTAGTAAATCCTTTGTTTATTTTTACCCTTATTTTCTTTTTTAGTGATCTTGATACCTTCGATCTCTTGGGTATTCCGAACATGGGTTCCAGCACAGGGACATATATCGCATCCATCGATATCGATAACCCTTAATTCTTTGATAGATTTCGGTAGAAGTGAAAGATTCACTCTTCCCTCTTCGATATCTTCCTCTAAAACCCCCCTCTTTTCAGTATAAATTGAGACGGGGTGTGCCTCTTCTATCAATGCGTTTACCACCTCTTCTATCTCTTCTAGATCATCTTCAGATAGATCAACAGGTTCGAAATCGACTCTAGAGTAATCTGTATATATCTGGTTACCAACTGTTTCTCCTTTGAACCGTTCGTAAACTACAGCAGAAAACAGATGTTGAGCAGTGTGCAGTTTCATGTGGTTGTATCTTCTATCCCAATCTATTTCTCCCTTTACTTCTGTATATTTTTCAGGGATGGTACCTTCCAGTCGATGGATGATCTTCCCTTTTTTCTCCACCTTTACTACCTCTGCTTCTTCCCCATCCCATGTGATCTTACCTGTATCTGAAGGTTGTCCTCCTCCTTCAGGATAGAAAGCAGTCCTATCTAGAACTACGTGATCTTTACCACTATTCATCACTTTAGCTTTGAAATCTTTGATATAGTTACTTTCAATGTCAGGCATATAGAGTATTTCTGTCATATGTTTGTCAAATAAAACATGGTTTTTATCGATTTCGATTCAGTCTATCCCTATTCAAACCGTCATGTTTATATAGAACAAATAGCTAATTTAAATACCCATGAGACGACTCCAGTTGATAGAAAGTGTCAGGGATATCTTGGCTAAGGCTGGATTCTATCTTTCCGAAAGACATTATGATAGAAATATCAGTTTCGATATAATCGCCCGGAAAGATGATGAACTCCTTATAATTGGTGTATCCGTCAATGCGGACAGTTCTAGGATGCGCAATGCTAAAGAATTAAAGATCCTAAGTGATGTACTAGACGGTTCACCAATATTCATCGCAGAAAAGGGAGGTAAAAGGTCACTTGAAAGAGGAGTCCTTTATTCAAGACAGGGTGTTCCACTTCTTTCTCTAGAAACACTTTTTGATATGTTCATCGAAGGAGTCCCACCCTATGTTTTCTCAGCACCTGGTGGTTTTTACGTTAAAATAAATTCAGATATCATCAAAGAAGCCAGGAAAGAAAGGAAGATCTCTTTGAATCGGTTGGCTGATATAGGAGGAGTTTCTCGTAAAGCTATACAAAAATATGAGAAAGGCATGGGTGCGGATCTTGAAGTAGCGCTTAAACTTCAAGAATTTTTAGGTGAAGACCTCATCTTACCATTAAATCCGCTAGATTATTCTGAAGAAAGCGAGTATTCCATGGATTTCCCAGAAGGTATGAAAGGATTCGATAAAGACATCTTCGAATATCTTACATCTATAGGATATCGTATAGTTCCTACATGGAAATGTCCTTTTGAAGCGATTACAGAAGACGAAAAAGACGTATTGCTTACAGGAGTCGGATCCGAAGAAAGTCCCCAGGTACAAAAGAAAGCCAAGATAGTCTCAGATATATCACATATCACGGAAAGGGATTCAGTGATATTCCTTAGAAAAAGGGTTACAAGAGTAAATCTAGAAGGGATACCCATAATCGATAAAAACGAACTCATTTCTATAGATTCCAAAGAGGATATCTTAAACCTTCTAAAAGAGAGGAAGGGGGAAAACTGATTTGAATACATTAGATAAAGATAGAACCCAAATCCATCTGATAGATGTTGTAAAGGGATTGAACTCTGAAGTTGATACGGTCCTTGATAAAATAAAAGGAATCGATTTTGATGTAGGATGTATAGCAGTATCAAAAAACGAATTAGAGGGCCTTAAAGATATGATAGAGGGCGGTAAGGATTTTTCTATCGAACCTAACGTACCAGAGAGAATATATGCGGAGAATCTGAGTAAATTTGGAGAGGTAAGTCTTCCCCCGCCATCTTATGTGGCATTTGTAAAATACTGTATGGAACAAGGTATCAAAATGATAGCAGTGGATATGGATGAAGAACACTATACCATGGCATATTGTGAACACGTGTCTGGAACACAATGGTTACTACAATCCGTAAGGGAAAAAAGGTTAAAAAGAAAAAAGTTCGACTTTGATGATCCAAGAGATTTTGCCAAAGCGTGGGATAAAAGTATCAATAAATTGAAGGGGTATCAGGACCTTGAGAATCATCGGGAGGAGGTCATAGCCAAGAATCTAGTGAGGATATCCAAAAAAGGCGACAGTTTAGCACTTATAGAAGTAGAAAGGGTAGAGGGCGTAATCAAAAATATGCAGGAAATGGGATGGGAAGTTGAATAAAACAGTAAACGATAAATAAACTAAACTCATTTTTAGAGGTTGAGGATTTAAGATGGTCAGTAAGAAGCAGATAAGGAAACGCATGGAGGAGTATAAGAGAAGAGTCGTTAAGCTGAAAAGAGAACTTAAACGACTCAGAAAAGAGGTCAATTCTTTAGAAAAAGAAAAAAGGAAGGTACTCCACCAAAAACGAGAAACTATAGAAGAAAAGGAGAATAGGATACAAGAACTTCTTTACAAGCTAGGTGAAACTGATGAACTCGACCATCTAACAGACGAGGAAAAAACATTGTTAGCAGAGATGGAAGAAGAAAACGAAATGCTGAGAAATGAAGTGGAAGAACTCGATGAAGAAAATAAAAAACTGATGGATGAATTAGAACAATCTAGAGGGATATTGGGTGAACCCGCGGTCATTTCTGAGGAAGAAATAGTATTTCATTCTGAAAGTGTGATAAACGGAGATATCAAATCAAAAAAGAGATTGATGATTGAAGATTCCGTTAGAGTCCACGGATCTATCGAAGCTGACGAAGACATAGAGATAGGTGACAATACTACAGTTGAGGGCGATATAAGTTCAGAAAACGGAGAGATCCGTATAGGTAAATCTTCTAAAATCGGCGGCATGGTTTCAGGTAAGGATATCAACATCTCAGAGGGTGTTTCTGCAGGCGATATTGAAAGTGATGGAGATGTGAAAATTGCAAGCAACTCTCATGTGTATGATATATCCGCCTTAGGAAACGTTAGACTACAGGAAGGCGTAAAAGTTGAGGGTAGTGTGGAGTACGCAGGTAAATTGGAAGCAGAGAAAAGAGTCACTATCACTGATTCTGTACTTCCCAAGTCTAGTAACGATATAAAGGATGAGGAACTTAATTCGGATACTATGTACAGTGTAGAATTTCCATTTTCTGAGGAAGAAGAAATAGAAGAAGATGAGGAAATCGAAGAAAGTGATGATGAAGAATATATATGTCCTATCTGTGAGGAAGTTAACGATGCCGATGCAGACGTGTGTAGAAGCTGTGGGGCTGAGTTGTAAGTATTAAACGAGATCGCGATAAAGATGGCTTTCAAAAGAACAAGCAGTAAAATTATCAAGGATCATAAAAAACTTTCATTCGATTACGTTCCAAAGGAACTTCCAAATAGGGATAAACAGATTCAGAGACTTTTCACTCTTTTTAAAGGAGTTGTAGATTCAGACATATCTCAGAATGCCTTCCTGCACGGTAGTGTAGGTACTGGTAAAACCGCCACAGCTAAGCGGTTCTGTATGGATTTTAAGGATTACGCTCACGATGAAGGTAAAAAATTGGAGTACGTATTCGTCAACTGTAGAAGAAGCAGTAACAACGGCCAGGTAATGTGGAAGATAATTTCCAAATTCGATAAAGGATTTCCAGATAGAGGTTTCTCAGTAGGAGAGATGATGGAGATACTAAATAAACATATCAAAAAGAAAGGGGTCCATCTCGTAGTGATCCTTGATGAAGTTGATGTACTTATCAAAAAGGAAGGCTCTGAATTGATATATCTATTTTCAAGATTTGATGATGAAAGTTTAACTCCTAAGGGCAGTGTGTCCTTGATCCTTATTTCACAGAAAAACGCACTGGAATTCTTGGAAGAGGGCGCTTTAAGTTCTTTTAAAAGAGGAAACAGGGTCAACTTCCCGAGGTACGATTCTGATGAACTATACGACATCCTTGATCAACGTAGTCTACTAGCACTTTATCCCGATTCCATTGGCGACGAAGAACTGAAGCTTTTATCCGATATAGCTTCAAAAAGAGGAGACGCTAGGTTGGGTATCGAGCTCATGGAGAAATCTGCTTTACTCTCCGAAGAAAAAGGAGAAGATAAGATCGATGCAGAGGGGATCAGACGTGCTAAAGCCGAAGTGGATCCGCATTTTACCGAAAACAGGATCAGATCTTTGAATGATCAGGAAAGAGTAATACTTCTAGCTGCTACTAGACGGTTGAAAAACAAAGCTTATACTACTACCGGTGAGCTCGAAGAACAGTATAAAGTAACAGCTGAAGAATATGGTCTTACACCTTTGGGTCACACCCAGTTCTGGAAGTATATCAAATCCTTAACAAAAGAGGGACTCCTAGATTCAAAAACTGTGTCCATCGGTTCTGGACGGACCACAAAGATAACCGTATCGGATATACCCGCTAAAGTTCTTGAAAGCAAATTGGAAACCATGATAGAGGGATGATCTGGTGTTAGACGAGAAAAAACTATTGACTATCGCGGTTATAATTTCACTTATAGGTACTGCTTCTTTGTATCTCTACTCTGCTAACCAAGATGCTGAAAGGGTTGAGATAACCGAAATCGATGAAAATATGCTGGGGTCACAGGTCGAAACCAGTGGATTCATTTCAAATATAGTGACACTTGAAGATCGACATATGATGGAATTAAAAGAAGATGAAGGAAACACTACGATCACAGCTTTTGTGGATAATAGGGTTCTATCATATATCGATGAAAAAGACGAAGTCAGGGCTGGTGCTGAGGTTTTTGTGAGTGGCAGGATAGATATCTATGAGGGTGAAATGAACATGATAGTTTCTAGAGCCGGTGATTTTCGTATAATCGAGAACGCTTTATCCAGTTTCACGGTCCCATCCGAACTTTTGGATAACCCCGAGTGGCACGGGGGTATGGAACATAAGATCAGAGGTGAAGTTTTCAGTATAAATTCGGCAGGCGAAGATACAATAATCGAGTTAAAACCGCTAAATGGAGATGATTGTATTCTGATGGTCAAAATCAAGGGTTGGGATTTCACAGAAACTTATTCCATAAGCAGAGGTAATGTCATTGTCGTCAAAGGTAGTTTCGA
>JBNJDY010000026.1:0-19013 GCA_051745305.1 Thermoplasmatota archaeon | reverse complement strand
GTGTATTATTTATAACTCCATCTTCTTCGTCAAATAGGAATACGTAACTTCTATCGATACCTACGAAATTGCCTATCAGACCTAACGTTCGATCTATCGCTCCGTCGATCTCGTCATTTGAAAGATGAACCATCTCAGAGGATGCCTGGGCTATAATGGATTCTAGATTTAAACGGTACCGCAGTTCAGTCTCCATTTTCTTTCTGTCGTCGATATCGTAACACGAACCGATATACCCAGCGAACTCACCTTCTAAATCCCAGAAAGGGCGTCCGAAATCGATGATCCAACGGTATTCACCGCTGTGATGGAGTAGTCTGTATTCCATCTCGAAGGGCTCTCTCTTTTCAAAGGCATTCAAATATGTATTTACACACCTATCTAAATCATCAGGGTCTACACCTTCAGTCCACCCTTCACCGAGTTCATCTTCTATGCTCTTTCCCGTGAAATCAAGCCATGTAGAGTTAAAGTAATTACACATTCCATCGATACCGGACCTCCATATTAGTGCTGGAAAGTCATCAAGGATAGTTAAGTAGAAATCCCTCGACTTTTTGATATCCAATTTGCTCTTTTTCAGTTCTAGAAAATTTGTTAGATGGTTGGATATACTGCTCAACAATGCGTATTCTTCTTCCAAATATGGTTCACCGTTTTCTTCTTCAAGATCAAAAACCTCTATATTTCCAACGACCTCATTTTCGATCACTATATCCTGTGATATGGAACATTGACATTCAGTAAAATTATCCGAAACGTATTCTTCATCCTTGTATTTAATCCTAGCAGAAGTGGTTTCAGGGTACTGCCAGCCTTCCGGGATGACTTTAACAGCAGAGGTCAATACCTCATCGATAGGTCTATCCCCCTCGAGCAGCTTTGTGATACTGTAAAGGCAATCTAATTCTTTGACCCTCTCTTGAAGATGGTGTGAATATGTTTTTAGCTTTTTTTGACTATCATATTTTTCAGTTACATCTCTGAATACTAAAACCACGCCGGAAACTTCACCGTTTTGATCGATCAACGGTGCTGCACTATCGGCAATCTGATACTCCTCGCCATCTTTGGAGGTCAGTACAGTGTCATTCGTGAGAGCGACCGTACCGCCATTTTCAAGTACCCTTTTCACAGGGTCCTTCACTGGTTCTCTAGTTTTGTTGTTAACGATATTGAAGACATCTCTTAAAACTATACCCTTCGCTTCTTCATTATCCCAACCTGTCAGTTTTTCTGCCACTGGATTCAAGAAATCGACTTTGCCTTTTTTGTCCGTCACTATAACTGCATCCCCTATAGAATCCAAAATCGTTGATAGTCTTTTCTCCCTTTGGCGAAGTAGTTTATCTGCAATCATCTTCTCTCTAGAGAAACCAAGATCTGCAGCTACTTCCTCTAAAAGTTCGATTTCTTTCTTAGATATGATGTGACCTGGTTCAAAACAAGCAGTTAACAGGCCAACTGTTTCACCTCTATGTATCATAGGAACGAGTGCTGTTCTGTGACTCGAATCTTCTTCAAAATACGGACACCCTTCACAATGTGTATCCGGGTCTTCGATCAACACGGTATCTGCGGATTTTATCGTATCCTTCACACATTTGGGTGCATCACCTTCTCCATTAAGGTTCACTTCCCACATCGCTTTATCGTGCTTCCCGGAACTTGTCACCGGACTTATGTTTCCTGTTTCATCCTCCAACAGTGCGATCTCTATGTTCAGATAACCTCTTGTTTCTAAAAGAGTTTCACACGATTTATTGAT
Organism: Thermoplasmatota archaeon; assembly: GCA_051745305.1. Classification (GTDB taxonomy): domain Archaea; phylum Thermoplasmatota; class Thermoplasmata; order Halarchaeoplasmatales; family Halarchaeoplasmataceae; genus Saliniplasma. Next base: position 17,245 of record JBNJDY010000026.1, on the reverse strand, counting down.
GATAGTCAACAGGTCGTTTTCTTCTACGATCAATTGATTAACGTTCCGGATAGACATCAGAAGAGAATTGAGTTCTTTCACTTTTTTAGCTGTTTTACTATGTGTGACTTCCTGTTTTACAGCTTGTGACAAAATACCGTACAATGAACGTGGATCACCACCCTTCTGGAGGTACCGGTCAGCACCTAAATTAAGAGCCTTTATCGCCACCTCTTCTCGACCTTCCCCAGTGAACATTATAAATGGGATTTCATCCGATCGATCCTCTCTAAGGATGCGTAAAAACTCCAGTCCATCTATCTCCGACATCTTGTAGTCGGATACGATTATGTCGAACGAGTGTTCTTCCATCCGCTGCAGGGCTTCATAGGCGGATTGTGCAGTAAATAACTGAAAACTATCATCTTCTTTCTTTAAAAAGGCCTTCTCTAGTTCTAAAAAACCCATGTCATCATCGACAAGTAACACGTCGATGACTTTCTTATGAGGAAAAGAAATATTCTCTATTGGTCTCACCATTATGCATATTTACTCACAGCTTGGATTTATAGTTTTGTATGATTTATTAAAAACCATTTTTTAAATTTATAGATTTTCAATTCCTAATCTATACACGTCTTTTACTTCTTATGTCCGTGACGTCGATCTCCTGGTGGATGAATTTCTCTATCTCACCTTTGTCATTCACGATGGGGTTGGTTCTAGCGATGAAGTAGCCATCTTTATCTTCATCGTAGAATTCTATCTCTTCTTTTTGTTTAGTTTCAATGGATCTTTTCAAGGGACATTTTTCTAACGGGAAATCCATATCATGAGTGAATTTGTGACAAGGTTCTCCGATCAGATCTTTTCTTTTAACATTAAAAAATTCTTCAGCAGCTTTATTCACCCTCAAGATATGGTGGTTCTTATCCAAAAGTAGGATAGGATTATCGATGGTATTAAAGGTTTCATCAAGATCTCTCAGTAGTTCTTTATTACGTTTCTTCGTTTTGTGATGGGTCACTTCCTGTTCAATGGCTTGAGCTAGAACCCCATACTGTGTTCTCGGATCACCCCCTTTTTGTAAATACCTATCGGCACCCATGTTGAGTGCCTTCATGGCCACCTCTTCACGTCCTCTTCCAGTGAACATTATGAAAGGGATATCGGTCCATTTTTCTTCACGAAGGATCTTCAAAAATTCAAGCCCGTCGATATCCGGCATCTGGTAGTCACTAACAACTCCATCATAATTACTTTCCTTGAGCCTTTTTAAAGCTTTATTTGGACTTTCTACAGTATCGATTTTTAAATCATCATCTAGTTGTTCAATAAAGATTTTTGCTTGTCTAAGAAACGCTTTCTCGTCATCGACCATCAATATTTTCAGGGTGTCACATCCTGTTCTTAAGCAGTTTAAAATAACACATTATAAATATTTGTTGCAATCTTATCAAAAGAAGACTCACTTGTTCGGTCTAAAAGTTAAGGTTATATGAGATCTTTCAATGATTTATGATATCATAAGGTCTTCATTTTTACTAACTATTTACCCGATATTTTTCTATGATTTGGTAAATCAAATCAAAAAGGGGAAAGGTACATATCCAATCTCTTTTTTAAATGATCATGGAAGAAAACAAGACTCCGCTGGAAAATGTACCAAATGGTAAGTTCAAAGTCAAAGAATTAGTTGATTATCAAGGAGGAGGCGTTGTAAGCCGGACACTTGTAGATAGGGAGTCTGGGACTTTGACCGTGTTCGCCTTTGACAAAGAACAGTCGCTGAGTGAACATTCTGCACCATATGATGCCTTCGTTCAGGTACTAGATGGAAAAGGATTGATCATAATCGATGGGAAAGAACATGAATTACAAGAAGGCGAGACTATAGTCATGCCCGCCGATATCCTACACGCCGTACAGGCCCATGAAAAGTTCAAGATGTTATTGACTATGGTAAGATAAATCAGGTGAAATAAGGTGAGTAAAGATATCGAAAATCGATGGAAGGATCTCTTGAACTGGTACTCAGACGAAGGAATATCCAAAGCTGCAGTGGCCTTTTCCGGAGGTAAGGACAGTACACTAGTTCTGGATTCCGCATCTCAAGCCCTTGAAGATGTCATAGCGGTCATCATCGATGCGGAAGTCTATCCAGATAGTGAAATCCAACTTGCAGAGAAAGCAGTGAAGCAGTTCGATGTACCTTATAAGATAATCGAAACTACTAAACTGGATGATCAAAATTTCAAAAGTAATCCAGCGGATAGATGCTATCACTGTAAAGAGATGCTGTTCTCATCAATTAAGGAAAAATTAGGAGACGATTGGAATATCTTAGAGGGAACTAACGCCTCTGAAGTTCATGGTCATCGTCCGGGATTGAAAGCTGTCAAATCCCATGCCCGGGCCCCACTGTTAGAAGTGGGTTTGGAAGAGGAAGAGATAAGAAAATTACTGCGATGGAGGGGAAAAGAGGTATGGGATAGACCGTCCTACGCCTGTTTAGCAAGCCGTTTTCCCGAAGGAAGTGTTCTAACCGAAGAAAAATTGAAAAAAGTCGAAAAGATCGAAGATGAACTCCACGAGATGGGTATCGATCAACTACGTGTTAGGGATTTCGATGATACCGTTCGCATCGAGGTTTGGCCGGAAGAGATGCAGGTGATTTTAAAGAACAGGAAAATAATAATCGAGCTTCTAAAACAAGAAGGTTACGAGAACATCTTCTTAGATCTACAGGGGTACAGAACCGGGTCTATTTCTCCCGACAAATAGAAAATATAACACAGAAATTTTATATCATATGATGTTACCTATTTTTAACGATATCAAGGTCGGGATAATTTGGATTTGAGCCCCTATAGAAAAGATTTCCCAATGCTGGACGAGATAACTTATTTCGATAACGCCTGCATGACGTTGAAACCTTATCAGGTGATCGAAGCAGTGAACGAATACTATGAAAGGTATCCCGTATGCGGTGGTAGTAGGAGTCAACATAGGCTTTCGAACATACTCGGTAGAAAAATCGAAGAAGGACGGGAAGCTATCAAAGACTTGATCGGAGCTGAAAAGAAAGAACAGATCGTTTTCACAAAGAACACCACCGAGGCCGTGAATCTTGTGGCTAAAGGGATAGGACTGGGTAAAGGAGATACCGTTCTAACCACTGATAAAGAACACAACAGCAACACCGTTCCATGGATTTTACTTAGAGATGATAAAGGGATAAAATTCGATCAGGTGAAAACAAACGATGACGGAACCTTCAACATAGAAAATTTCAAAGAAAGTATGAACCAGTCCGTAGAACTGGTCTCCATGGTACACACATCAAATCTAGACGGTACAACAACTCCTGCCAAAGAGATCAGTGAGATCGCACACGACTATGAAGCCCTTTTAATGCTCGATGGTGCTCAGAGCGTACCGCATAAACCTATTGATGTTCAAAAACTAGATGTTGACCTGTTAGCCTTTTCAGTTCATAAGATGCTTGGTCCAACAGGTGTAGGCGTACTTTACGGTAAAGAGGAAGTCTTAGAAAGACTTACACCTTTATCCGCCGGTGGGGGAAGTGTCAAGGATTCAACATATGACACGATCACACTCAAACCACATCCAGAAAAGTTCGAAGGGGGTCTCCAGAACTACTCGGCTTTATGTGGTATCAAACCTGCAGTAGATTACCTTTTGAACGTGGGTTTAGAAGATATAGAACAGCACGAGATAGAGTTGAATAGGTTAGCTACCGAACTATTAGAAGACAAAGTCGAAGTCATCGGTCCACATGATCCCGAAAAGAGGTCCGGAATCTTCAACTTCAGAGTGAAAGTACTGGGCTGTCATGAAATCACGGTTCTTTTAGAAGAAAAAGATATCCTTACACGTGGCGGTATGCACTGTGTTCACCCATGGCACAGAACCAGAGGAGAACTTGGAGGAACAAGAGCTTCTTTCTACTTTTACAATACAAAAGAGGAAGTAAAAAAATTCGCTAGAATATTTGATGACCTTCTAGTATGAGATCATCTCTTCCATTATCTTACTGAGCTTTTCGAACATTTCATCGACTTTTCTTTTATCTGCAGTTTTGAACAAAAGTTTACCCGATGGATAGATCCCTATCTCTTCTTTGACATCAACGTCCAAAATCAAATGTATGACCTCGGACGAAAATTTGAACTCGTAACCCTCTTTCACCAATCTATCTTCAACTTCATCCATATCAATTTTGATATCTTTTTCTGGTTCAGCGACATAGGCACCAGAATCTGAACAGGGCTCGACCATATCATACATTCATATCACTTCTTTCGATCTTTACTCATGGGTTCACCACAGGAAAATTCAGGACTCTCAGGACAAGGTCCTCTGATACAGGGAGCTCCGGCTTCTTCAAAGATCAAAGGCGCCTTTTCCTCGACCAATTCAAGCATCCTATCCGCTAATTCCCGTATCTCCCATTGTGCCCTCCTGCAGCATCTTAATGAAAAGAAGTGCCACAGTTCACGGGCGTTCATGGTGACGATTATATTGCTTTTGGCTGCGTTTGGTAAAACATACCTTGCATCCTCCAAAGGCACCAATTCTTTGAGTTCCTCGTAAGTATCTTTCACTTCTTCCATGAAATTCGAATAGATCTCAGCAGCTTTATCGTCTTCAGATATAGATCCAGGAACAACAGGATCGAAGTTCTCTATGTCCACATATCTTTGACTCTGTTGAGAATATGAAGCTAAACGGTGTCGAACGAGCTGGTGAGTCAATGCTCTAGACACGTCATGGACTGCGAAAGTAAAACTAGCATGCTCGATTACACTGTAGTGTCCACTCTCTTTGATCTTATCTAGAATCTCTTTGACTTGTCCATCAGGCATCTCGTCTTTAACCGGTACGTATTCACTGTAACAAGTGAGCGCAGCGTGGGCGGCTGTCCTATCCGGGTCCTGTGTATAGTTTTGTAGTTCTACTTTCATATTATCACATCAGAAGAGTCCTGATATATAACCGTCTTCATCTATATCGATATCCTCGGCAGCGGGTCGAGATGGTAGTCCGGGCATTGTCGTTATATCACCGGCCATGGGGATCAAGAACTCGGCACCAGCACTGACTCTTACCTCTCGGATAGTTATCTCAAAACCTCTAGGTCTACCTCTTAATTTACGGTCATCCGATAAAGAGTAATGTGTCTTTACCATACATATCGGAAGCTCGTCTAACCCTATTTTGTGGATCCTTCTAAGGTCTCTTTCAGCCTGCTGGGTGTAAACAACCTCTTTAGCACCGTATATCTTAGTCGATATGTCGTAGATCTTATCTTTTGGGTCTTCTTTCAGTGAATACAGGGGGCTGAAGTTTACGTTCTTTTTAGAGCACTCTTCGACTACAACTTCTGCGAGGTCGATACCTCCATCTCCTCCGTTCTGGAAGACTTCAGCTACAGCGTACGGGACTTCGATGCTCTCGCACAGTTCTTTTAAGTACTCTATCTCAGCATCTGTATCTTCCGGGAAACGATTGATAGCCACGACAACAGGTAGACCAAACATCTGGATGTTCTCTAGATGCTTGGATAGATTCACCAGTCCTTTTTTCATAGCGGGTATGTTCTCCTTATCAAGATCTTTCCTGTAAACGCCCCCCTGCCTTTTAAGAGCTTTAACCGTTGCTACCATCACGACAACATCCGGTTCTAGATCTCCTTCCCTGCAAACTATGTTAAAGAACTTTTCAGCACCTAGATCGGAACCAAAACCCGCTTCGGTTACAAAATAATCAGAAAGTGCCAAGCCCACTTTTGTAGAAATCAAACTGCTGGTACCGTGGGCGATATTTGCGAAGGGTCCTCCGTGTATGAAGGCTGGAACCCCTTCGATGGTCTGAACTAGATTCGGTTTTATAGCGTGTTTCATCAGGGCTGCCATGGCGCCTACCCCTCCGATATCAGATGCTCTTATAGGCTCACTGTCATGAGTGTAAGCTACGATAATCTTAGATAGCCGGTCTTTCAATTCATTTATCCCTTCTGCTAAACACAGTATCGCCATAACTTCTGAACTGGCGGTGATGCCGAATGAGTTCTCGTTAGGCATCCCGTGGGAACGACCACCTAATCCCACTACGGTGTTCCTAAGAGCCCTATCGTTCATATCCACGACCCTAGGCCATACGATCTTCCTGCTGTCGATGTTGAGCTTGTTACCTCTGTGCAGGTGATTGTTAATCATCGCAGACATAAGATTGTGAGCTGCACCGATGGCATGTAGATCTCCTGTAAAATGCAGGTTTATATCTTCCATGGGTAGAACTTGAGAAAATCCCCCACCTGCAGCACCACCTTTGATACCCATAGTTGGACCTATGGAAGGCTCTCGGATCCCCAGCATGGCTTTTTCACCCAACTTCCAGAGAGCTTGAGTGAGACCTATAGTAACGGTTGTTTTGCCTTCTCCACTCCGAGTAGGAGACATGGTCGTAACTAGGATCAACTTTCCATATCCTTCATCTCTGTATCTTTTCAACGTATCGTAAGTGATCTTAGCTTTGTAATTACCAGAAGGTTCGATATCATCTTTAGATAATCCAACTTTACCGGCGATATCCTCTATGGGCTCTAGCTCGGCTTCCTGTGCAATCTCTACATCGGATTTCATGGAAGTTGGTAAGAGTTAGTAATTTAAAATGGTTGTCATTGTTAGGAAGTTATATGGTCCTAAAAGAAAGCTTTTTATACATTTATATTATCCTGTTATAAAGGGTGTACAAGAATGAAACTCTGGGCTATCGTAGTCGTTACAATAATCGCTGTTGCAGCAGCTGCAGTTGGTGGATTATATTTTTACATGCAAAGTTTGAAAGAAGATAGTTACATGAGTGAGTACAATTTCGAGGTGAGCTTTGATACGACGGAAGTACAGGAAGATTTGATCGTGTACACTCCGCTTCCAACAAAAGATGGTTCACCTTTCGTTAGCGAATCTGAGTTCCTTGAAGATTCCAATATTCCAGAGGGATGGAGTTGTGAATTTGTGGATACGGAATACGGAGTTATGCTGAAGGTCCGTATAGAAAGATTGGAAGTAGGCCAGTACGATGACCTTTTTTTAAGAGTAGATTCTGAAAGCAGTATAGATACGAAGAACGCACTAGATGAAGAATCGATTTTAAACCCAGTTCACAACCTAGTCGAAGATGAATATGATGATGAACCCTATCCTGAAAGATATGAGGATCAGATGAAATATTATGTGTATGACTCATATGTGTACGTTGAGAATCTTACAGAAGGCTCGGAGTTGAACGTTTATGTTCATCAAATGGGCACCAACGGATGGTGGGTATTCGGATGGAATGGAAATGAATACCGAAATAGACTACGTACATCATCTATAACAACCGATGGATGGCACGAAGTCGAAACCGACCTGATACAGGGATGGGGTAACTATTGATACAGATAAGATAGTAAAACTTATCAAATAGATATGCCCTCACCTTGAGGTGGTGTTAGATTGTCACGGAAGGCATTGCTCAGCGTTTATGATAAGTCTGGTATAGTGGAATTTGCAAAAGGTTTGACCGAGAACGGGTTCGATTTGATCTCTTCGGGAGGTACAGGAAAATTACTTTCTGAGAACGGATTGAACGTTCAAAAGGTTGAAGATCTAACGGGTCAACCCGAGATGTTGGACGGAAGGGTAAAAACATTACACCCCAAAGTTCATGGAGGGATACTTTACAGGAGGGGTTCCGATGAGGAAGATGTGGAAAAGTATTCACTGCCAAAGATCGATCTAGTAGCAGTTAGTCTTTATCCATTCCAAGAGATCGTCAATAAATCTCACGACCTAAGCGAAGCTGTTGAACTGATAGACATCGGTGGAGTCACTCTCCTTAGAGCTGCTGCCAAGAACCACGAAGATGTAGCATCTGTATGTGATCCTAGTAGATACGACGATATCATCAACGAACTCGAAGAAAACGGAGAGATATCTAAAGAAACCAAAAGGAAACTAGCTGTTGAAACATTCCAGCACACATCAGAATACGAAGCTTCTATCTATAATTACTTTCAAAAAGAGTTCATCGGCGAGGATTTCCCAGAAACGTACCATATATACGGGAAAAAAGTGCAAACACTTAGGTATGGGGAGAACCCCAATCAAAAAGCGGTCTTTTACCAGACTGAAAACACACCCGAGAGTTCAATATTAAAAGCTGAAAAACTCCACGGTAAGTCCCTTTCCTATAATAACATCCGAGATTTAGAAGCCTCACTTGATATCGTTAAAGAATTCGAAGAACCAGCGGTCGTAGCTATAAAGCACACCAATCCCACCGGAGTAGCTACCAGAAAAGATATCGCTGAAGCATATCAGCTAGCCTACGAATGTGATCCCAAATCGATATACGGCAGTATCGTAGCTGCAAACAGGCCGATCTCAAAAGACATGGCTGAGAAGATGGATGAAATATTCGTCGAGTCATGTATCGCACCGGGTTACGAAGAGGGAGCTGTAGATGTACTAAAGAACAGTAAAAATATCAGGATAATGGAACTCCCTGATTGGAACCCGAACGTGGAAGGAGTTGAGTTCTCCAAGGTGGCTGAAGGTTTACTAGTACAGGATAGGAACAAGTACAAGATAAAAAGAGAGGACCTGGAAGTAAAAAGCCAACGGAAACCGACTGAAGATGAACTGAACGCCATGGAGTTTGCCTGGAAAGTCATAAAACACGTAAAATCCAACGCTATCATATTCACCAGAAAAGACCACACCGTGGGCATCGGTGCCGGTCAGATGAGCCGGGTCGATGCTGTTAAGCTAGCCGAGATGAAGTCTGTATTAGAAACAAAAGGATGCACTATGGCCTCTGACGCATTCTTCCCATTCCGGGACGGGATAGATCAGGCGGCTGAAGCAGGTATAACCTCGGTCATCCAGCCCGGCGGTTCCATAAGGGATGATGAAGTTATAGAAGCAGTAGATGAATTCGATATGAGCATGGTGTTTACAGGACAAAGGGTGTTCAAGCATTGAGAAAGGATTTTGATTCACCGGAAGAGTACATGTACTCCCTGCAGAGGATGGGTGTTAAATTAGGTCTTGATAAGATCAGAGATTTCTTGGCCAATTTTGACGACCCACACAAAGATTTTAAATCCATTTTAGTCGCAGGGACCAACGGTAAAGGGTCTGTGTGCAGTATCATATCAAATATCCTTGAAGAAGCCGGTTATAAGACGGGTATGTATATATCACCGCATCAAACCTATTTTGAAGAAAGAATAAGTATCGATGGAAAGAATATCAGCAAGGACGAGTTATGGGAACTCATAGATGTAGTCGATCCAGTCGTTAAGAAGATCGAAAAGGAGGACGTAGAAATGAGACCATCTTTCTTCGAGGTACTCACCACTTTGGCTTTCCTTCATTTTTCACAACAGAACATAGATGTTGCAGTATTAGAGGTAGGTATGGGTGGACGACTAGATGCTACTAACGTCGTGGATAACTGCGCATCGGTGGTTACCACCATCGGTATGGATCATTCTAAGTACTTGGGTGATACGAAGTTGAAGATCGCCGGTGAGAAAGCGGGTGTTATCAAAGAGGGAAATTACTTTGTTACCGAAGAGAAAGATGAATCATTGAGGGAGTACTTTACGGATGTTTGTCGAGAGAAAGGAGCGGAATATAAATATGCACTCGACAGGGAATATAAACTAGAAAGCCAACCTTTAAAACTAGTACTTCCGGAATACGGTGAGATAGCCGTTCCCGGATTCACTTCTTGGCAGGCCGAGAACGCCCTCACCGCTGTCACTCTAGTTGAAGGGCTTGGATCTAAAGGTTTTAAAGTACATAAAGACGATATTATCAACGGTATCAAGAAAACAAGACTCGTCGGGAGGATGGACGTAGTCAGTGAAGAGCCTTGGATAATGATGGATTCTGCCCATAATATATTGGGTATGCGAGCTTTGGTTAAAGGGTTAAAGGAGATAGATTACGAAAGATTATTATTGGTGATAGGTGTTCTTGAAGACAAGGATCACGAAAGAATGGTAGATATCATAGGTCCGGAATGTGATATGGCCTTTGTAGGAGAACCTAAGAGTGAGAGGCGGATGGATAGCAGCAAATTATCTGAAGAATTCTTAGACTACTGCCCAGCGAAAGAATTCGGTAAAGGTATCGAAGCTTTGATGGATGCAGTTGAAGAGTGGAAGAAGGGAGACTTGATTTTGGTAACAGGTTCGATATATCTTTTAGGTGATGTGAGAAAAGATGGACAAGGTAAATTATGGTGAAATGGTAAAACGGCTTAAAGAAGAATTCCAGATAGGAGCGTTCCCTGGTAAGGATCCCGCTTCCCAGGAGATCCCAAGCAGATCGCCTTTTGAAGTACTGATATCTACGATATTGTCACAGCGGACTAAGGACGTTAACACTCATAAAGCCTCAGAAGCACTTTTTGATAAATATCCAACACCTGAACAACTAGCTGATGCTGATCTAGAAACGGTTAAAGAGTTGATCAAGCCGGCGGGATTTTACAACGTTAAAGCTGAACGGGTCAAAGAGGTCGCTAGAATCATTCACGAGGAGTATGATGACGAGGTCCCTGAAGATCTGGATAAATTACTTGATCTGCCGGGAGTAGGTAGGAAAACAGGTAATTGCGTACTCGTCTATGGGTTCGCTGAACCTGCAGTGCCTGTTGACACTCACGTCCATCGGATCAGTAACAGACTCGGTATAGCCGATACTAAGAATCCGGATGATACTGAAATGGTCCTGCAGGAAAAGATACCAAAAAAATATTGGATCGAGATCAATAGATTGATGGTCGAATTTGGAAAGAATATATGTAAACCTAGAAGACCGAATTGTCAGATATGTCCATTAACGGATATGTGTGAATATTTTAAGGAGGTCTATTTAAATGAAAATTGAGAAATTGGAATATATACCAATTGCGATAGATAGGAGCCAGGTTTTTAAAATAGCCACCGGATCGGAACTCACCGCTGAGAACGTGATGGTGAAAGTTCATGGAGAAGGTAAAGTCGGTTGGGGTAACGCTTCTCCTAACAGTGTTACCGATGAAACCACCGAATCGATCTTAAAAGCCATAAAAGCCATGAAAAAGGATATCGAAGGTAGAGATATCGAAATCGAAGAGTTCTGGATGGAACAGAGAGAGAAGGTGCCCGATGACATGGCTGCACTTGCAGGTGTAGATATAGCCCTTTACGATTTGAAAGCTAAGATCGAAGGTAAGAGGGTCTTCGAACTTTTCGATGGAAGAGAAAAAGGTATCGTAACCGATAGAACTATAGGGATAATGGAGAGGGGTGAAACCGTCCAACACGCCCGGGAATTCATGGACCAAGGATTTAAAGCATTGAAGGTGAAAATAGGATTGGACCTCTATGAAGATATAAGGAGATTAAAAGCTATAAGGGACGAAGTAAGCCCTACACTCGATATGTGGGTCGATGCTAACCAGGGTTACACGGTCAAAGAGGCACTATCTTTATGTCAAAAATTAAATGATCTCGATATAGTATTCATCGAACAGCCTGTTATGGTGGGGGACGAAGAAGGCTTAAAAGAGGTGAGTAACCGTTCTAACATCCCTATAATGGCAGATGAAAGTATTAAAGACTATAAGGATGCAGAAAGGATTTGCTATGGAGATATGGCTGATCTGATCAATATAAAACTCATGAAATGTGGTGGTATCACCGGTGGACGAAAGATCGTAGAAGTCCTCGAAGATTACGGTATAAACGCTATGGTTGGATGTATGGGTGAAGTGGTCCCATCGTTAGCTGCTGCCGCACATCTACACATGACCAGCGGAAACATACGATACGCCGACCTTGACAGCCATTTCATGCTTAAAGAGGCCGTAACATCGGGTTTCGAATTCAAGAACGGTAAATTATGGACGATGGACCAGCCAGGTTTGGGATTCGATGTTTCGGAGGATAAAATTGAAGAATACCGGATGGAGTTAGATGCAGAATGATAATTAAGACACCGTCCCGTCTTCACATGGGTATAATCGATTTGAGCAGAGAATTTATCCGCTCTTACGGTGCTTTGGGAGTTACTATCAAAGAGGGCTTCACAATCGAAATCCAACCAAGAGAAAAAGGATTGAAAATCAGAGCAAGTGGTAGGAACGCCAAGGAAGTTCAAAAAGTGTACAATCGATTAAAAGAGAAATTGGGTATAAATCAAGGTTTTCACATCCATGTTGAAGAAAATATTCCTAGGCACGTTGGTTTAGGTTCTACGACCCAATTGTGTTTAGGAACAGGGCTGGGCATGGCTAAACTTTCAGGAAACGACATAGACCCTATAAAGCTCGCAGACGTCATTGGTAGGGCAAGATTCTCAGCTATCGGTACTTACGGTTTTAAACACGGCGGATTCATTTTGGAAGGCGGTAAGAGTACCCCTATGGAGGTACCCCCTATGCTGTTCAGAGAAAATATTCCTGATGAATGGCGCTTTATCATAATCTCTGCCAAAAAGTGGGAAGGATTCGATGAAGATGAAGAGCAGCCGATCATGGAGGAGTTGAAAGTTGATAAGAAATTCCCTAGGAAGATCAGTCACCATATCGTCATGGGGATATTGCCGGCTTTAAAATCTAAGGATATAGATGATTTTGGATTCCACATGACCGAGATTCAAAGAACTGTAGGCGAATCCTTCTCAGATTTTCAGAAAGGGATGTACCATCCAGCAGTCGGAGATATCATCGAAGAATTAAAAAATCATACTTATGGTGTGGGACAGAGTTCTTGGGGTCCTACGGTTTACGGTCTAACTAACGCTAAAAAAGCCGGTGAAATAGAGAGAAAGATGAATGAATGGCTGACTGAGAACGGAAAGAAAGCCAGTATAAGGGTAGCCGAACCTGAAAACAAAGGTGTAAGAGTTTTCAGAAAGTCTTAATCGATGAGCTCGACGATAGCATCAGCTATCTTCTCTGGTTCTTCCAAAGCATCTGCAGCATGGATATTCTGTTCTCTTTCGTACTGTTCAATTATTCTCTTTTTCTCATCTTTATCCATGTCTTCTGGATTGATACCGAGTGCGATGACATCTGCACCAGAATACATTTTGATCAGTTCTCTCTCATGTTCTACAGAAGGCATGGGCCATTTTATTTCCTCTTTCCTGTAATCTCTGTACTTTCTCTTCGGTGAATGCAGGAGTACAACTCCATCCGGTTGGCTAGCAGCTAGAACGGCTCTGGATCCACAAACATACGCTGGATGCGATGTGCTGCCCTGGCCTTCGATCAATATAACATCTGGTTTTGATTCCTTCCATGCCTGCCATATCTTGTATTCCAGCTCTCCGACCATGTAATCTCCTTTTATAGAATCTAGAGGAAGACCAAAATCTGCTCCTTGAAGCATACCGGTTTGTCCGGTAGCCACCCATGCAGCGGATACACTCATAGATTTTAGAGTTTCGTAAACTGAAATAAGACCCGTTCTTTTCCCTATTGAACTGTCAGTCCCCATAAATGGAACCGTGAGGGTGTCCATATCTTCTTTAAGATTTTGAAAGTAGTGTAGCTCTTCCAATGGTGGACATTTTCTGATATCTTTGATCCAAACATCATACTCTTCAGCCAAAGATGTAAATTCTTCCACTTCACTCAAATAATAGTGTAGTCCAGAGACGATATTCATACCATTTTTCATGGCCGATTTGATGTGGTCCTTAAAGTTTTCAGGTAGATATCCTCCAACCGTAGCCACTCCGACTATAAGCAGGTCGGCATCGTCCTCTTCCAAAAATGAATCTATAGAATCGTAGATTGGTATGTGATCACAATGTGGTATGATGTCATCGGAATACTTACCTGAAAATTTACTGTCTATCACTCCTGCGATTTCGTATTTTTTGGAATATCTGAGTAATCCATGGGATGTTTTTGCAGCGCCCTTATCAAGATGTTCATCAGTCAAGATAACTGCCCGGTTCATAAGATGAGTTATTAAAAGATGCTAGATAAATTTTTGCAAGCTTTATCGTTCAGCTTCCCACGGTATAATCGTAAATATCGGATTCTACGATTTTCCCCGCTTCGTCAATCATCACAAGTTTATACTCCACTTCAGTTTCAGCAGGTTGACTATGTATAGTAGCGGTCCAACTACCGTCATCTACTTCCATATCTCTTTCAACCCATTCTCCTCCATTGATACGGTAATTTAATTGTATCTCTTCTATGCTTATAGGGGGGATATACGTGATATTTGTATACACATCGACTGCAGACCTTGGAGTATCATCGGAGTATGTATCCCATATGTCTTCGAATTGTGGCACACTATGGTATAGGTAATTTAGTTCAGTAAGTGCATAGCCTTCAACATAACTACCTAGGTAAGTTCCTTCTACGTGAGAGAATCCCAACCAGTTGAAAGAATGAAGTTGATTATCTTGTGCAGGAGTTATAGTCAGATCGAAATCTTCGCTTTTAAGGTTCCATCCGTAAGACCAGCATCTTTCTTCGGATATATCTGCCGGTATGATCTTATAATCTGTATTTTCCATATGTGTATCATCTCCCAGGTGATAGACCGTTAAATCTCCACTTTGGTCGATTTTGTTAACTGCACTAATAAAGAGGTCGTTAGGATAATGTTCTTCAGATTGAGGGTCGTACAGGTTTGAAACGAAGATATCTACTGAGTTATCCAGTTTGATCTTCCACGTCTCGGTGTTGAGTCCCTTCGTTTCACCTGACCAAAGATGTTCCAACCATCCTTTACCGTTGACCGTTTCACTGGTACCGTCAGGGAGTTCTATATTCCCCTCAATTTGTAGATTTGATTGATAATAACCGAATATAGTCCCCATCTCGACATGATATAGTTTACCATCTTCACCGATCCTAGTTGGTTCTTTAGTATCTCGCATCTCCAGATTCAGTTCTATTCCTGAAATAAGGTCTGATTCTATTGTGTATACAAAGTCCTCTGTAGAATACAAACTCGTCTCAGTAACATTGTCCCAAACGTTCATGTCCATCATATCCGTTTCAGCGGTTAATGCCCCCTCGGTGGTTTTATGTGTATAATATCGTTCACCGGATACTTCGTCTTCGTCTACGAGCATGTACTCGATTCTAGATCCATCCTGGAAATCTGCTTCTACGACTCTCATAAATAATTTGTAGTTCCCGTTCTCCGAGTCCAATGATAATGATAGTTCCCAGCTCTCGAAAGGCTCGTTGTGCTGTCCCTCATCTTCTGGAAATCTTACCGTTCTATCTACACCGTTCAATCCGTTATCTTCTGAATCGCTAGAACGGGAATAAAAAAAAACAGCAGTCGATATTATCAAAACAGCTACCAATAATACAATAACGATCTCTTTCTTTTTTTCGGGTATGTTAATCATATTTCCACCAGTTCATATCAATCTTTGATCTTTTAGTTTCAACTCGGATATTTTATCGATGTTCATTTCAAAAGCTGTTGTAGGGTATTCCAATTCGAAATTATCGAGTACTTTAGGATGTATTTCCCCAAAATATCCTACTTCGTCTTCGTTAATAGTTATAGAAGCACAGCGCCCATCTATAAAGCTATCGTGCTCATTTGACACTATATCTATTTCTAAACCCAAGTTCATCGCAATACCTTCTATTAGAGACTTTATCTCGGTGAAACCTGTTTCAGAATGTAACACTACGCCTCCGACTTTGGTGGTTTGCTCCGAATCTTTAACGACATCACCCACTTCGAACAATTTCTGTGGTAGGGATTTGTTACGATTAGATTTAAGGTTATTTAGGAGCGTGGGGATGATATGAACCCTCAATCCAGTATGTTCTTCAGTGACTGGATTCTCGATGATAGCCATCCCGTCATCTTCATTTATTTCCATGTTTTTGTATTCCCTTTCTGGATTGCTCAAGGTAAAGTTGACAACTTCTTGGAAACCATACCCGATCAAAGTCTCGGTGATGGCATCGATTATTTTGTTTTCAATCCGAGGTTCACCAACCACGTATTCTTTTGCTGACGTTCCTTCAAATTCATCCATGCCGAACCCGATTGCTATGTCCTCGATTATGTCCCATGGATGATGGATATCATGGCGGTATGGCGGGATCATCACTTCAATTTCCTCTTTTCCTAATATAACATCATAGCGCATGCGCGCGAGTATATCTTTTATATCGCTTTCACCGATCTCGACTCCAAGCATTTTTTTGATCTCATCAACGGAGATGTTTATTTTCTCGACTTCCATATCTGGATAAGTCCTTTCCGTTTTCCCATATTTAACTTTTGTAGAGTACAATTCTCCTCCCATATCTGCAAAAAGTGTGCATAGTATATTTAAAGTCTGACTTAACACTTCTTCATCGGTTCCAGTCATATCTATAAAGATGTTCCTAGTTTCTTCATTTACTTCAGTCATTACACCATTAATCACTGGAGGAAAAGAAAGCACGTCTTCATTATTGTCGATGATTATCGGGTACCTGTCAAAATCTTCTAGGATATGGGCGTACTCCTTACCTTTTTCGTGTTTATCAAGTATGTCCTGCAGATCCATCTTGTGAGTTCTCTGAAGTGGGATGAAACTTATATCATGTGGTGAGACCGCTTTGTAAGTGAAAGGAAATTCTACCTTATCAAAATCGTGGATACCGATAGCAACTTTTTCTCTTCCTCTCCCTAAAGTCATGTGAAGTTTCTCTTGGACATCCATGAGTGATTTTAGAAAATCCTCTGTGATCTCAACATCTTTCACTAATGCAGTGACAATATATGGTCTAACATCCTGTACGCTCAGTTCGACCTCGGTTTCGATCTGAGAATTTTTAACCGGATACACCGGAAGACCAGTTTCCTTCCCCAAAAATCCTTTGATAGTTCTGCTTAAACCTTCCATGGATAGGTTATCACATCGATCCGGAAAGATCTCTAGATCCCATGATTCATCGGTCATCTTTTCGATCTCTATACCTAATTTAGGAAGTGTTTCGATCAATTCAAATTGATCAGTATCGGTCATCTCTACGAGTTTTTCAGGGTCCACTGAGATTACAGGCATAGTTCAAAGTAAGAAAAATTACGTATATAACTTTTGACCCGAATCATGTTAGTTCTGCGTTAAATTAATATATATACACACGACTTTCCAAACCAGTATGACAGAGGTTGAAGAAGACGGAACGGAAGAAGACG
>JBNJDY010000025.1:0-22231 GCA_051745305.1 Thermoplasmatota archaeon | reverse complement strand
TGCAGCTCAGGACCTTTCTAAAGACAGTAAGAATATAGCCAGTCTGGATAAAGGTGAAGCCATAGTCAGCAGTATATTCACTAAATTTGCCGTTCCGATACAGATCGATTTTTTCGATGATGTTGTTGAAAAGGACACTAAAGAGAAGAAAGAGAAGAATTTGGAATTTTTTGGGTGAATAGAATCACGTACACTCTTTTTTAGTCCATTTTATTCGTAAAAATCCACACTTCCTGCAGACATGATAAAATGAATTGTTAGCGGTCAGTATGAGTATAAGCTAATAATGCTGGTGGGGAACGTTTCAAACTGAATTTAGATCGTTCATTACGAAAAAATCTTCTTTTTGTCTATTTTTCTATTATCCTTTTCCTGTATCTTATCTATCGCCTTTTTAGCCTTTTCTTTATCGATGATATCACTCTTCAACATCTTTTTCATGATTGTATCGAAAGCAGTGATATCCACTCCTTTATCCTTAGCGACTTTGGCTGCGATCTTATCCATCGTAAAGAAGACACCATCTCTCTTTTTAGCTACAGCGATAGATTCCAATTCTCCTTTGCCTATCACGATCTGATCGAACCATTTTATGTAGAGTTCTTTTTCATCTCTGGAAATATTGACCGTGTCGATCTCTTTTTCTTGCAAGATCTTGTTAGGAAATTTGTATCCATAATCAAGAGGTCTTTCGAGTTCATCTTCAACTTTAGGAGTTATCACGATCTTACTCTTCGAGTATAATACTAGAATATCGTTTACGAGTTCAGCTTTAGCGAGTACTGATGCAGCGTCAGTATCAAGAATTAAAAGATTATTCATCTGAATATTTCTCCTTTAGTCTTCATGTTCTGCACTGAAGTAGGTCATTACGGGTATACCTCTATCCTTTAGCTCCTGCTTGAAGCTCTCCGAATCGAGCTCAGCTATCTCAGCTGCTCTCATCAGTGAGACCTTTTCTTCTTTATACAGTTCGATAGCTATGCGTAATTTTTTCCCGTAGTTTTTCCTGAGAAACGTTCTGAACGCATCTCTGATCACATCACTTTTAGAACTATATTCACCGGTTTTAACTAGAGCGTTTATCTCATTATCCATTAGTTCAGGTATGCTAATGGAAATACTTTTACTGGGCATAGAATAATAAATATTGCTATCAATTATTAATTTTTCGGTATGTAGAGTGAATTTGGGTTGGGAAAATAAAAACATTGCATTGATAGACTTAGGTTACAGAAATTTAACTACATAGATTAATTTATTACTCAATAATAAATATAATTGATTCAAACTAACCTTGAGAAATCATCATAGACATCATTTCTGTGTCCGATAAAAAGTATGATAACTTGTTGGTCTTTATGTTTTATCTCATAGATAGCCCTATGGTCAGCTATTCGCTGTAGCCAAAACTCAGAGTGTTTTAATTTCTCTCCGCTTTTAGGGTCATCAGACAAACTTTTCAACTTATCTCTAATCCTACTTTCAACCTCATCTTCAGCCTTCTTCAAAAATTCATAAGCTCTTGGATGAAGTAAAACCTCATAACTCATCCAACCTACTCCAGTGGGATGAGATCTTCAGGGTGCTTTTTAGCTTCTTCGCTCCTTTTGACCAGCATCTTGTAGAATTCGCGAGTTCTTTCCTTCTCTTCGTATTGCTGTAGAACACTCCGTACTGCGTCACTGCGACTCTTGAACTTTCCTTCTTCTACCCATTCGTCCAATGTTTCGATCATTTTATCTGTAACTCTTACCTGCACTTGTGCCATATTATCTTGTAAACATATGTGTTTACAGTTTATATAAAACTTTTGTTTTTACGAGTTCAATACCTGAAAAATATCGCTGTTTGAGGGTAGATAGCAGGAGTTCACATATGTGTTTCACCATTTTCACACCCCTCTCTCAGTAAACTATTAAACCCCTTTTTGGTATAACATCGCAAATGGTGAAATTCTCTCATATTGCGGACTGCCATCTCGGTGCTTTCGGTCGTAATCCCACTTTAAGGGAGTATAATCTTCGAGCCTTTGAAGAGGTCATCGAAAAGAGTATCCAGGAAGAGGTAGATTTCATCATCATCGCAGGTGATCTATTTCACAATCCACATCCTGATATGGACGTCGTAGATAGAACGGTTAAATCACTTGTTAAGGCCCGTAAAAAAGACATCAGGATATATTCTGTTTATGGCTCTCACGATTTCAATATCGCTAAAGCCTCCCTGGTGGATGTTTTGGAGAGTGCTGATCTTTTCAAGAAAGTAGTACATTACTTGGATGAATCCCAATCCTTGGAACACGTCGAAGATAAATCTGGAGTTAAGATAACGGGTTTAAGCGGTCGTAAAAGTAGGAAGGATACAAGTTACTACAAAGAATTGAATTTTATTGAACCCGATGGGGATGCAATCTTCGTTTTCCACACACCAGTATCAGAGATGAAACCAGTAGATATCCATGAGAAAGAGACGGTTCCGATGAGTTCGATCCCAGACGGTTACAAATACTATGCCGGTGGACATATCCATCGTAATCTTAGAGAAGAGAAAGACGGAAGTCCTATAATCTATCCTGGTGTGACATTTGGCTCCTCATATACAGATCTTGAGAACGATCTAGATAGAGGATTTTATATAGTAGAGGATTGGGAACCAAGGTACGTTCCAGTTGATGTATGTGAGATACGTAGAGTCAACATCGACGCAGAAGGGTTACTACCTTCTGAACTCGAGGAAGAACTTTTAGACTTATCTCGTAGTGAAATCCATGAAGAAGTAGTGTTGATTAAGGTATCGGGGGTTTTAAGAGAAGGTGTGCCTGAAGATATAGATTTTATGAGTGTTAGAAGGAAGATCGAAGAGGCCGGTGCAGAAACTGTCTTTTTGAATAGGAGAAATTTAGAGGGGAAAAATATAGAGAGATTGAAGATAAAGGAGAAAGATGATGCTGAAATCGAAGACACGATACTTGATGAATACGGTTTCAACGATCTTGTCAATAAAAAATTCGCCAAGGATCTATTGAATGTCCTGAAGGTTGAACAGGTGGATGGAGAAACTAATACTGATTATGACGATAGGATCTGGCATGAAGCTTGGAACCTTATCGATAATTTAGATGAATATGAGGATGTCGAGGAAGATGAGAGTGATAGTTCGGAGAAAGTAGTGGATGAAGTTGAAAAGAAGGACGGTGTCGGGGAGAAGAATGGACAAAAGGGACAGTTCTCTCTGTCCGATTTCGGAGGCGATTGACGATGATGCTTAAACACATTAAGATCAAGAACATTCGGAGTTATAAAGAGCAGGAGATCGATTTCAGTCCCGGTGTACTGATATTCCAGGGAGATATTGGATCGGGTAAATCATCCATACTTTACTCCGTAGAGTTCGCACTCTTCGGCGGGACCCAGAGGAACTTCTATGACAAGTTGATGCGGCACGGTGCTAAGAAAGCAAGTGTTGAATTAAAATTCTCTATAGATGGTGTAGATTACACCGCTTTCAGGAGTTTGAAGAGGAAGAGTGACGGTATCAAAGGCGACGAGTCTTATTTGGAAAGGGAAAATACAAAGATGGAACTTTCATGGCAGGAGATGAGGGATCGGATAGTGGAACTTCTAGAGTTAAGAGAAGGTTCTAGAGGAAAGGTCAGAACATTCCACATGTCCATATACACACCTCAGGAGAAGATGAAAGAGATCCTATCTATGAACACCGATGATAGACTCGAGGCCATCAGGAAGGTTTTCAATCTAGAGGATTACAAAAGGGCTGTAGATAACATCTCCACAGTTAAGAAAAACCTAGGGGTTGAGATCAATACACTTGAAACAAGAGCTGAAAGGTTGGATGACGAAAAGGATAGACTCGCTGAAAAGAAAGATGAGTTGACTGAAAAAAAAGAAGAAAGGGCAACATCCAAAGATGATCTACAGGAAGCCAAGAAATCAGTATCTGAATTAAAAGAGAGAAAGAAAGAACTGGAGAAACTGAATGAAAAGATAAAAGAAGCTGAGAGTGAAGAAAAACGGATAAAAGATAAGATCGAAAATCTGGAAAGTAATATTAAGGATTTAAAGAAGAAATTAGAAGAGATCGTTGAAGGTGAAAAAAGGTTGGACGAGATCGAGTGTAAGAAAGAAAGATACGAGGAACTAGGTGAGGAAATAGAAGACATTAGAGAAAAGGTCGAAAAACGCGAAGGGTTGGAAAGTGATATCGATAAATTTCAATTCAAATTGGAGAGTCTAAGTGAAAAATTAGATGATAAAAAGAAAGCTCTGCATAAGAAGCAAGAACTCGAGGAGAAAGTTGACGAGTTGGAGGAGGAAGTCGAAGTTCTTGATGAATTGAAGGAAAATAGAGAGGACCTAAGGAATAGATTCAGTGACTTGAAAGGAAGTATCAAAAGCGTCGAAAGCAGGATCAAAAGCTTGGATGACGAAAAGAAAGAGATCATGGACTTGGAAGATGAGGCAAAGTGTCCCAAATGTAAACAACCCATCGATGAGGAACATATTGAAAAGATAATCGAAGATATTGATTCTCAGATAGAAGAGTTAAGGGATGAAAAGGAAGAGTTAAAGAGTGAGAAAAAGGAAGTTAAAGATGAGCTTGATGAACTCCAGAAAGAGATAAGGGGGATCGAAAAGAAAGAAAAAGAACTAGATTATACTCACAAAGAGATCAAGAGGATCGAAAGGGAAACCGATGATATCGATGAGGTAAAAACTCTTATCCGAGAGAAGGAGGAAGATGTTGAGACGTTGAAGGACCAGGTGGAAGAATTTGAGTACGAACGAGATGATTTGAAACCCTTAGTCGAGGAACGTAACGAGTTAAGAGAATTCAGAGATGAGTACTTAAGATTAAAACAGAAGGTCAAGGAAAAAGAGGATGTCATCCAAAAGAAGAAAGAAACTCAAGAGTCGCTTGAGGAATTAAAAAAGAAAAGAAGTGAACTGGTTGACAAGTTGGAGCATTTTAAGAAAGACTTCTCCAGGGATGAATTCCAAGACGTGAAGAGAAAGTATGACAAGTGTCTAAGTGAGAAGAGTACTTTGGAAGAAAGGGTTAAGAACTTAAAAAATGACGTCGAAAGGTTGAAGAAAGAGATCGAAGAGAAAAAAGAGTTCATCGAAGAGCTTAAACATGCCAAGGAAGAGTCAAGTAAGTTGAAAAGGTTGAAAAACTGGCTGGTAGGAGATTTCAAAGAAAGTATAAAGTCCATGGAAGAGCACAGGATGGCACAGTTGAACAGGGATTTTGAACAGTACTTCACTAACTGGTTCGATAATATCTTGGAAGATCCTGAGATCAGTGCAAGATTAGATGAAGACTTTGCACCTCTGATAACAGTACAGAACAATGAGACATCCGTAGATGACCTCAGCGGCGGAGAAAGGACTTCTGTTGCCCTTGCTTACCGTTTAGCATTCAACACCATGATAAAGAAAGAATTGGGCTTAAAAAGCAATTTACTCGTCTTAGACGAGCCTACGACCGGTTTCAGTCGGGAACAGTTGACAAGGTTGAAAGATGTCATGGAACTGTTAACCGCAGATCAAGTGATAATCGTGTCACATGAGAACGAGATCGCTAATCTAGCTGATGTGGAGTATGTGGTTCAGAAGACAGACGGTATCTCGGTAGTTAAAAAGATAGGTTGATCATAACCCAAGTATCTTTTTCATTTTCAAACTGTCACGATCTAACTCAGCTGTCTCACAGATCACGGTGATATCGTATTCTTTTTCTTTTAATATTGGGGCGAGTTTTCGAAAATCTGGGTCATAAGCATCCAAATCCATGTGTTCTCTCTCACCTGTTTCGTTGTATTCGATAGATGAAAAGTGACTGTGCAGCGGTCCATCGTATATGTTTTCGAACTTATCTAGAAGTTCTCGAAAATCGTTTTCACTCTGCAAAATACCATCATATCTGGCATGGTAGTGTGCAAAATCTACAACAGGTACTGCAACTTCGGAGCGGTCCATGACCTTTTTTATCTCATCTAGAGTCCCCCAGCTCTTCTTCCGACCCATCTGCTCGAGACCGATCTTCACGTCCAAATTTTCGTCTATGATCTTCTCGGCACATTCCACGACCCCGTCCCCGATTATCTCTGTGGCTTCTTCACTTTCCATCCCAGAATAATAGCCTGCATGGACTGTGATTATCTTAGCACCCATGATGTCCCCTAACCTTGAACTCTTCATGATCCGTTCCTTGCTCTTCTCGATGGTTTCTTCTTTCTCGGAGTTCAAGTTGATGTAGTACGGTGCGTGGATGGATAGGTGGATACCGTGTTTCTCCGCTTCTTCACCGATCTTTTCAGCGGTGGAATCCTTCATCCTGGCACCTCGAACGAACTGTACTTCCATGGCGTTCAAACCCTCTTCAGCGAGGTGTTTCATACTATCTTTAGTACTGCTGACTCCGTGTGGTGTTCCAGCCGGTCCTAGTCTGATCATGATAGGTGATTCTACTTAGAAGTTTTAATATTTTGGTAAGCGGAAAGAATTTAGTACTTTCATTTCTTAACATATGTTGTGAAGATAAAAAAGCTTGAGAATGATTCATTATATACGGGTAAACTACCTGAAGGCTGTAAGTACTGCCGCCGAGGTTCCAAGATGGTTTTGTTAGTGACTGGAAGATGTGAAAGCACATGCTGGTACTGCCCTTTATCCGAGGAAAAGAAAGGGAATGATGTTCTGTTCGCAAATGAAAAAAGAACCGATTCTGAACAAGATATAATTGAGGAAGCGAGGAGTATAGATGCCGAAGGTACCGGTATTACAGGTGGGGACCCATTGACGTGTATGGAAACCCAAGATCATATCAGATTATTAAAATCCGAGTTCGGTGAGGATCATCACATACATCTTTACACCAGATCTACCGATATCGATAAGATCCGTTCCTTGATCGAAGCTGGTTTAGATGAGATCAGATTCCATCCTCCAGCTGAAGTTTGGAACAAGATCGAAGAAACCGATTACCCATTATTACTGGAAACTTTAAAGGACTTGGATATCGACGTTGGTATCGAGATACCATGCATTCCTAAGATGGAACGAGAGACGATCACTTTGATAAAATCTCTCGAAGACCTTGTAGATTTTGTAAATTTGAATGAACTGGAGTTTTCATCTACTAACTGGAAACAGATGGTCAAAAGAGGTTACAAGAAAAAGAGCGACGTTTCAAGTGCAGTCAAAGGCAGCCAGGAGATGGCTTTAAAGATATTAAAATCCGATTTTAAAGTTCCTATTCATTATTGTTCCTCCTCCTTCAAAGATGGGGTCCAACTGCGCAATCGAATAAAAAGAAGGGCACAGAATACTGCTAAAGAAGGAGAACTGGTTACAGAAGATGGTACTCTGATAAAGGGTATCATATTAGCTGAAAATCCTTTAGAAGTTCTTGATGAACTCAGAGAGTATTACGAGATACCCGATTCTCTTATGTGGTACGATTCCGAGAACGATAGGATCGAGATAGCTCTAGCGGTTCTGGAAGAGATATGTGATGAAATAGATCATGAATGTTATGGTATCGAAGAATATCCTACTGCAGACCGTTTAGAAGTCGAAAGGTGGCCCGTAAAAGATGGGAAATATTAAAACTTGGTAGTAAATGAGGTTTCTAGAATCAGAATGTGGTACAATGGACGAGATTGATGAGTTGTTAAGGGATTATAAAAAGGGCGAAATAGACCACGAAACTATAAAATCCGCCCTCTTAAACATACCCTATAAGGATCTAGAGGATGTCAAGATCGATACCCTCAGGGATATAAGAAAAGGTTTGCCAGAGGCTGTTTACTGCCCCGGTAAATCTGATGAACAGTTGAGTAAAATTGCAGAAGAGGGTGACAGGATATTTACCAGAGCAGATAAGAAGGTCCTCGACATCGTTTCATCTGTTAGAGAAGATGTTGAATTCTTTGAAGATAGTGGAATCATCGTGGTGGGGGATGTGGAACAGGATGTTACTGGTGATATCTGTGTGGTCACCGCCGGGTCAAGTGATGTAGAGGTGGCAGAAGAAGCAGCAGTCACACTGGATTCATTAGGTTACGATGTTACCAGGATATATGACGTCGGTATTGCAGGAGTTCATAGGTTGATACCTCATTTAAACGAACTGAGGAATGCAGATGGTATAATCGTTGCTGCCGGTATGGATGGTGCTTTACCTGGTTTCGTATCTGGATTGGTAGGTACACCAGTTATCGGCATTCCTACTAGTGTAGGTTATGGTGTTGCTAGAGAAGGAAGATCAGCCCTAGAAACGATGTTGAACAGCTGTGCAACAGGTTTAGCTGTTGTGAACATCGACAATGGTTACGGAGCAGCAGCCTTCGTACATCACATGCTCGGAGGTAAAAAAGATGAATAAAATCATCTATCTAGACCTAGAAAACGGTATCAGTGGTGATATGCTTCTGGGTGCGTTTATTGATTTAGTCGATGATAAAAAGATATTAGATGATATGGTCGAGAAATTAGGTCTTGAAGATGTTGAAATTGTCGTTACTGGTAAAAAAGAGCTATTTAGAGGTAAAGATGTGAAAGTCAAGTACGATGACCAGCCACATCGAACATTATCTGAAATAATAGATATCATCGAAAATTCAAACTTATCTAAATGGGTTAGAGAAAAAAGTATCGAAGCATTCAAAGAGTTAGGGAAAGTCGAAGCTGATGTTCACGACGTTCCACTTGATAAAGTAGCTTTTCACGAAGTTGGGATGGTTGATTCTATAGTAGATATCGTTGGATGTTTAGTTCTTTTCGAAGAATTGGATATCCACGATGCCTACTGTTCAACCATTAATTTTGGAAGTGGTACAGTCAAATGTGCTCATGGAGAACTTCAAGTGCCAGTGCCGGCTACACAGAACCTGCTGAAAGGTTGGAACATAAATTTCTCTGATAAAGAAGGGGAATTGGTGACTCCAACCGGTGCGGTCTTGCTCAAAACTTTAACAGTCCAAACTACTCCACCCGATCTGAAATTGAACGAAGTTGGTATCGGCTATGGGGACCGTGAAACCGAGTTTCCGAATATTTTAAGGGTGTTTTACGGTGAAATCAGTAATCTAAAAAGTACGATTTCTCGATTGACATTCTACATCGATGACATGAACCCAGAAGTTTTCAGCTATGCACTAGAAAAGGTCAGGAAGCCAGCTTTAGATGTTTACTATAAGCAAGCTTATGGAAAGAAATCTAGAAGCGGCTGGGAAGTCACTGTTACATGTAAGAAGAGTAACATGAAAGAGGTTCTCGATCTTATATTTAAAGAAACCTCGACTCTTGGTATGCAGGTCGAAGAACCAAAGAGGGTGGTTTCAGATAGAGAGATCAAAAAGGTTGAAACTGAATGGGGATCGGTTAGAGTTAAAATCTCTGGTAACAGAAAAGCCCCGGAATACGATGATTGTAAACGCATCGCAGAAGAAAACGATATCCCCCTCCAAGAAGTTTACAAAGAAGTTATACGTTTAGCGGACGAGTCGATAAATTAAATTAGTAGAAACGGTATGCGTCCCATGTTTCATATTGCCCGATTGATGTAGTCTGGATATCATGGAGGCTTGCGGAGCCTCTCACCGGGGTTCGAATCCCCGATCGGGCATATACATTACGGTTCAAAACCCACCATAATAGTTACATAATATTTTAAAACCAATATTAAAAACTATGTTTTCTGACTTGAAAAATGTTTATTAAGAATGATTTTTCCTCTCCTTGTGAGACCTTTTATCCTATTATTTTACATATCTGCCCTTTTTCCTATTATTTTACAATTAATAGACATTCTATTTCACTTACGACCGGATACGGGTGTCTCTATGTTGTTTACCAAAATAGAGTGAATGATGACAGTTTTATCTCACCCTCTTAACTCAATTCTTATTAATCAATATCTAATACATTTCCCAGATACTCAAGCAAATTATGAGGGATAAATGGATCGCTTCCCTGCTCATAATAGGACCAATCCTTACTGTTCTTGACCTGTATACTTCTAAAGTAGGGCTAGAAAGAGGTTACCT
This sequence comes from Thermoplasmatota archaeon, assembly GCA_051745305.1. Classification (GTDB taxonomy): domain Archaea; phylum Thermoplasmatota; class Thermoplasmata; order Halarchaeoplasmatales; family Halarchaeoplasmataceae; genus Saliniplasma. Next base: position 12,156 of record JBNJDY010000025.1, on the reverse strand, counting down.
CGAAACCAATCCATTCATGGACCAAATAATCGCTAATATCGGCATTGGAGGCTTTCTCGTTGAGAATCTTATCCTCTCTGCCTTGTTATTGACCTTCCTAGCATGGGGCTCCGTAAAGAAGTTAAAAGGAGGATACAGATTCTTACCTTAATCGTATACTGTATCATCAGAGGAGCAGCTGTAGTCAAAAATGTTCTGATTATTTTCTGAAAATCAAGGTATTGTTTTATAGATTGTTTAAAGTCATTCAGCTCTATTTTTAGGTGAGCACATCGGGATGAAGAAATGAATTGGAACTAGGATCGCCATGACTGGGGCGTTTTTACTGGTGACAAGAGCTGGTGTTATTTTGAGTGGAACCAATCTAATCTGTAATCTTTTGCTGCTAGGTAGTGCAGTTGTGTATTCCTTCGCCAGCGTTACGGTCAAAAAAACTCTTACTCATCAGAGTCCTTTGAAGATTTCATCTATATCCCTGATACTCACTACGGTTTTCTTTTTACCTACATCTATTCTTGAACCTATTGGAAAAATTCAAAGCATTTCGGGTGAAACTTGGCTATTGATACTGTTCCTAGGTCTGATATGTAATGGGATCGTCATGATATCTTGGTACAACGTTTTGAGCACAAGGCAGCTTTCAAAACAGATACTGTTCTTTTATATGATACCATTGTTTGGAACGTTATTTCATTGTTTGGAACGTTATTTTCAAAATTATTTGTTGGTGAGATAATCACACTAAAAACTGTGATATTTGGTATAATAATAATCTCAGGAATAACGCTGGCCCAGTACAGCAGGAAGAAAAAGAAAGATGTTGAAGATACTTAAAATCTATATTTTTCTATCATTGATCTTGACTTGATATATATTTCAGTTTTAAAAACAGTGATCATCTAAGCATATCTTTTAACGATATCTTCGATAACATCGATTGCTTCGTTAACATCTTCCGTTTTTATCTCTCTATGAGTTACGAACCTGGTAATGTATTCATCCATGGATAGAGCTAGAATATTTTCATCTTTTAACTTTTTAACAAATTTCTCAGCTTTCATATCGATATCGGAAGTATCTAAAAGTACTATATTGGTTTTGAATCGATCTGGGTCTATATCAAATCCCATCTGTTCAAGTCCTTCTGATAATATTCGAGCATTTTTGTGATCATCTTCCAACCTTTCGACCATATCATTCAAGGCGATTATACCTGGTGCTGCTATTACACCCGCTTGTCTCATCCCACCACCTAACTTCTTCCTTATCTTTCTAGCTCTAGTTATGAAATCTTCAGATCCAGCTATTATAGAACCGACAGGTGCACTGAGTCCCTTGGAGAGGCAGAACTGAACAGAATCTACTGGAGATACAATATCTTTGATGTCTTCATTCAAAGCTACTGCAGCGTTGAACACTCTCGCACCATCCAGATGTACTTTCAATCCATTTTCATGAGCTAAATCACAGATCTTTTTAGCATGGTCTGAATCTTTAGGAACACCACCAGTTACATTGTGTGTGTTCTCGATACACAGTAAAGACGACTCTGGATGATGTATATTTTCTCCTCGTATGGATGATCTTATTTCATCTAGATCCAAGTATCCCTCGTCGTCACCCAGTAACTTTGCAGATAAGCCAGCTAATGATGCGTATCCTCCTACCTCATACTTGTAGATGTGAGAATTCTTTCCTAAGATCACTTCTTCACCAAGGGAAGTATGTGTTAACAATGAAGTTACGTTACCCTGAGTTCCTGACGTGACAAATAAAGCGTCCTCTTTACCGAGTTTCTCTGCAGCTAACCTCTCCAATTTATTTACAGTTGGATCCTCTTTCATCACGTCGTCTCCTACCTCAGCATCTTTCATGGCTTCTCTCATCTCTTGGGTAGGTTTGGTGACCGTATCGCTCCTCAGGTCGACGGTTTCGGTGCTCATGTTCTTCGAAAAATAAAGAAACTATTTAGTTATTAGCAGTGAAAACTAATATCTAACTGTACTAAACTTCTAAAATTACCATGATCAAAAAAGTCAATATCGATGAAAAATTAGAGGCTATTGATGAACCATGGAATCCTATACTTATCGGTAATGTTGATGATTATGCTGTCAAATTAGTTAAAATGAAGGGAGAATTTGAATGGCATGAACACGCTGACGAAGATGAGATGTTCCTTGTTCTGAGTGGAAAATTAATAATTAAAACAGATGATGACGACATAGAAATGGAAGAGGGTGAACTCACAGTGATACCTTCTGGTACCAGACATAAGCCAATGGCTAGAGAAGAAACTGAAGTTATGCTTTTCGAAAGAGAAAGTATTTCTAGGAAAGGTGATTGAAACTCAGTCTTAACAAATAAATAAAAAAAGATTTAGATATCTATACTATTTCCATATTCAGGCAGGATAACAGATATTCCTTTATTCTTTCTTTTTGTAAATAGATATGCCTCTCGTAATTCCTCATCACCATTATTCCACTCTGAACACAATAGAATGTAGATATATAATACCTAGGGCGTTGAACCGTAATATGATAGCCCCGATCGGGCGTACCTAATTTTTTAATTTTAAATGCACCAGAAATAATCTATCAATGTTTTGAACTTCTTAGGACCGATACCGTGGATTTCTCTTAACTTCTCGATATCGAAAAATGGACGATTCTTAACTAAGAGGTAAGTGAAGTCTTGAAAAAGAGGAATTTCACTATGGGTATGGGTTTGCCATCCTTCAGAGCAGAGAGGATGTCAATTTTCTGAAAATGAGTTAAGAGATGCTATGTATATGTTCAATATAACTGGTTGATGACAACCTAAAGTTAACATCTCTCTAGGAAATCACCTTTTTTATTTCTTCAAAGATATCATGAAAATCATCCAACCCTTCCTTTATGCCAGTATATGCGATTTCATCGTCTATAGGGCCATAGCGATGAACTAAAAGATTTCTGAAACCTTTCATTTTTTGTATTTTTTCGATAATATCTTTACCGATCACTCCTGCTTTCCCAAGTTCGTTCAGCATGGATTCATCACTTTCCGGAACTTTGAGATCCTCTTCTATCATTATGATGGCGAATATATCCAAGATATTCTGTATCGAAAATTCGATGTTTTTGTATATCCCGTCTCGTTCAAGTCTGCTCATCTCGAGGAATTTGTCATAGGTTTCAGGAAAATTCTCTTCGACCAATTTTACACTGTCTTTCGTTTCAGATAACTTATTCAATATCCTATCATTCATAATTCAGCTTCTATCCCGGCTTTTCCGTAAAGGATGTATTTATATCGAGGTTCAAAATCGTTATAGTCCTTGATGGTCTGTCGAGCTAGATCATGAACAAACCCTTTATATTCCGCATACAGAAGCTCGCCTTTGAAAACTTCCTTTTGAACATATAACGGTAAAAGCTGGAACATCTGAACATCGTATCTGTCGGGAAAAGATCCACTTATCCGAAAAAGGGTTTTGTGAAGTTCTTTTTTATCATATATATCGTAGTAGAGACAAAGATCTATATCTGACCGTTCTGTAGTTTCACCTGACACATAAGAGCCGTAAAGATAGACGAATCTCAATTCATCAAAGTGTGGACACTCACGGAGTTTGTCCAAAATTTTCCCTACATCGATGTTTTCTTTTCCCATGATATTATGATATCAGTTCAATAACATTAAATATTTTTGATGTTGTTATTTTATTTTTCACCCTTACCTGAATGAAAAACTTGTGTTAACTATTTTTCTTCATCCATTCCACAGAGTTTCTGAGTTCATCCCATCCATTCTCTCTCAACTTCAGAAGTTTCATCGAAATCAGTATCTTCCGATACTACTGTATAAATACCGTGATTAACCGCTGTACTGATGTGGATGGCATCTCTTGGATCGAAATTCTCTCGTTTGATCAATTGATGAGATTTCCAGATGACCTCACTGTCTACTTCAAAGAACCTTAAATTAGGCATAGTCAACAAAGTTTCGGTAGCTTCTAATGCGTCTTCCTTGGATAACACCTTATCTATTTTCCAATAGACCTCATCGTAAGTCAGATAAGATGTCCCGGCCTTTTCTTCCCCATTCTCGATTTTCTCTAATAAAGACCGGCACCATTCTCCTTTATCGTCCTCACTGGTTGCTGCGTAGATCAATACGTTAGAATCTAGATATTTCATCCCATCCTCTCCTTCATCCTTTCATCGTAATCCTTGTCAGAATCGACTTCTACTTCACCTGTTCGCTGAGCGATCTTCTTCAATTTTTCGACTGACCCCATTTCTGTACGTTTTATAATCAATTTATCACCATCAGACTCGAATATAACTTTGTCTCCTGGCTTTATATTGAAGTTCTTCCTGAAAACTGAAGGTATAACCACTTGACCTTTTGAACCGATCTTCATCTCTACCTCTATCATGGTGTAATACTAAAGTATAACTCCTATTTATACATTATTACTATAGGATTGTATACTTTGAATTCAAACCGTTTTCCCAAGGCTGTTTGTCAAAAGAATTTATTTGAACATCAATAGCTTTTTTCTCGTTATCCTAGAGTGAATCTAGATACTTTTCAACGTCTAGATTAAGCAAAACATAATAACTAATTCTAATATTCTAGTTCGCCGTATTCTTCAATGGAGATGTGTTTGTTCCTGTCTTTTTCAGCTATTTCGTGTAAGAATCTCGAAAAATCATCTACCCGTTCCCTGATGATCTCTCTGATAAACGCAACGTATGTATCTGTTTTCTTAGATATCTTTGCTTTAAGGTTCCTTTTACTGAATCCCTTATCCTCTCAATGGAAATTTTGAAAACGGAAAAACAGCGGGTATTCCGATATAGAAATGAAAGAACTATTCTGAGTGAACGGATAACTTTCAAGTTAAAATCTAAAATATCATTTGCAAGCTACAGCGATCAGCCTCTCCGCTTTTTCTCCGTACTCTGATCTTTCCAAGTCGCCATAGATATCTATATTGGTGAACCCAGCTCTTTCCAGTATTTCCTTCAATTCTTGAGCGGAATATATCTTTATGTAAAAAGTACCTTTGTGGACCTGGTCATCTTTGATCAATGTCCATTTATTTTCCAGCAGATCCCAGTCCCCTTTGATATCACGTTCCTCGATGAAGTAACCGTCATCTAGTCTTCCTTCTCCTTTTTGGGTAAACTCCCTAGCCATGACTTTTTTACCCATCACATCTATCAAGAACTTTCCACTACTTTTTAAAGAGGTGTGAACGTTCTCGATGACTTTAAAATTATCTCTTTCATCGTTAAAATACCCGAATGAAGAGAAGAAATTTATAGCAGCATCATAGGTATTTTCTCTTCTGAAATCTCTCATATCGCTCTTTACGAACTCGGCGTCTAAACCCTCTTTTTTCGCTTTCCTCTCACCCTTCTCGATATACTTCTCTGTAAGATCTACACCAGTAACCTCATATCCTCTTCTAGCGAATTCTAAAGTATGTCTTCCTACTCCGCAGCAGAGATCGAGGATCTTATCCCCTACATTTAAATCAAGTATCTCTACGATCTTGTCGACCTGCTGAGAGGTGCTCCTCATCCTATCCTTGTGGAATAGTACGGAACGAAAGTCCTCCCAGAAATTTTGATTTTCAAACCAGCCTTCTTCCATGTTTTATCAACCCATTGAATTCATCAATCAATTAATTTTGCAGGAGAGATATACCCATCTCTTGAATAAAGTATTTCAGGTTCTTCCACACCAGAGAGATGCTGACTATTAAATGTCCCCTTATCCATATCAACCATATTTTGAATTATTAGATTTATATTTTTTCTATTGAGTCGATATCTTATCGCCTTTTTTAATCAGAGTTTTTAAAAACTAACCACCAATTGATGATAATTTTCATCGACTTATTTCTCACTTAAGGGCGAAATATTTATAGAAACATTATTTGGTCCCTAAATGATGGATTTAAAAAGTTTCCTTGATGAAAACGTTAAGCCAGCCGCTGGTTGTACTGAACCTGTAGCGATCGGTTATGCCACATCACTAGCATACAATTCTATCTTTGGTAATTTACCGGATAAACCGTGTAAAGAAGTACCTAAACCCGATCCAGATTCACTTCATGAGATACGTTTGAAAGTCGGTAAAGGAGTTTACAAAAATGCCTTTTCTATGGCCGTTCCCGGAACCAATGGTAAAAAAGGTATGAAGATAGCTGCTGCTCTAGGCATATTCTTGGATCCAAAGAAGGAACTAGAGCTTTTCGGAGATGTTGATAAAGAAATACTTTCTAAAGCTTCTAAAATAACTGAAAAAGACAAGATCAAGATTGTAGATGTGAAAGGTAAATCAGAATTCGACATCAATGTGGATTTGATATACGATGTGAACGATGATAAAAGAATTTCATCCGTACGACTGGAAAAGTTCCATGATCATATCTCTTCTATTATTGTAGATAAAGAAGTACTGTATAGTGATGATGATATAAAGAAAGAACATAGTTCAATCAAAGTACCCGACAGCATAGAAGGGATGGTCAATGCAGCTAAAAGCATCGATGAAGAACTAGTTGATAGGTTATACAGCGGTATCGAGATGAACATTGCCCGTGCGGAAGACGGTCTTGAGAATGATTACGGTATCGGAGTTGGTAGGAAGTTAAGTGAGATAGTCAAAAGCGGTGAACTTTCAGACGACCTGAACAACAAAGTAAAGATGATGACTGCAGGTGCGGCTGATGCTAGGATGGGAGGAATAGAAAAACCCGTAATGAGCACTTCTGGATCAGGAAACCAAGGTATAACTGTTCTTGTCCCAATCGGAGTGGTCGGAAAAGAGATGAATTTGAGTAAGAGAAAGATAGCCGAAGGAGCGATGTTAGCCCATCAAATCACCAAATTCTCTACGGAGAAGTCTAGCTATCTTTCAGCATTATGTGGATGTTCTGTTAAAGCCGGTATGGGTACTACAGCAGCCCTCACATACATCATGGGAGGAACTGTAGAGCAGATAAAGAATTCAATAAAACTATTGGCGGGCAATTTAACCGGTATGATATGCGATGGTGCTAAGGAAGGTTGTGCACTTAAAATATCAACCGCCGCAGGAGAGGCATTAGAGTGCAGTCTGTTGGCCTTAAAATCTTTAGAGGTTCCTAACGATAACGGTATAGTTGGAAATACTGCTGAAGAGACCCTGGAAAATATCGGAAAAATTTCCGATGAGATGGCCTCTATTGATTTTAAGATAATAGATATACTTGAAAGGAAAGGTTAATTTTTTTTAAAGATTTGTACCCGCTTTCAAGTAGATTCTTTTAATTTATCCTTCCCAGTGATAATTAGGTGTATCTTCGGTTATCTCTACGTTGTGTGGATGGCTTTCTTTCTTACCGCCTTCTGTGATTTCGTATACTTCTCCTTGCCTCATCTCTTCTATATTTCTAGCTCCTAGGTGACCCATACTTGACTGTATTCCACCTACCATCTGATGAAGTACTTCTGAAACAGTGCCTTTGTAGGGTACCAGTCCTTCAACACCTTCGGGAACATAATCTTTCCTTTTCTCGAAGTGCTGACCGTACCTGTTCTTCTCCCGCTTTTCAAGAGCGGATATCGAAGCCATTCCCCGGTATTCCTTGTACTTTCTACCACTCCTAAATACTATTCTACCTGGGGCTTCTTCAGTACCTGCCAACATGTTACCTAACATCACAGAATCTGCACCACATGCGAAGGCTTTAGCCGCATCACCACTGTACCTTATCCCCCCATCAGCGACTACCGAAATATCTTGGTCTTTAACTTCGTTGTAAACGTTCAATATGGCAGTTATCTGAGGTACACCTATACCAGATACTATCCTAGTAGTACATATGGAACCAGGTCCTATTCCAACTCTAAGAGAATCAGCACCTGCATCTGCCAAGGCTCTAGCACCTTCATTAGTAGCTATATTACCGGCCATCAAACCCACTTCAAATGATTCATTTACGTTCTCTGTAGCCTTTATTACATCCTTTGAATTACCATGGGCTGTGTCTATAACTATAAGATCGACACCTGCCTCTACAAGTGCCTCGACCCTGTTAAATTCATCTGGGCCCACTGCCGAACCAACCATGAGCTGCCCGTTCTCATCCATTGTAGCCTGTGGATGCTGTTTCTTTTTCTCTATATCTCTTACGGTTATTAGACCTTGTAATTTTCCCTTTTCATCTACAAGGGGTAGTTTTTCGATCTTGTTCTTATTCAATATCGATTTGGCTTGAGTTATATCCGTATCAGAACCAGCAGTGATCAATTCAGAGGTCATTACCTCATGTACATCTTTTTGAAGTTCGGTCTCGAATCGGAGATCTCTTTTAGTGACGATGCCTATCAATTTACCATCCTTGATAACTGGTAAACCGGAGATATTTTTCTCTTTCATAATCTCCTTGGCCTTTTTGGCTTTTATATCTGGTGAAACCGTATATGGATTTCTGATTATCCAATTCTCCGACCTTTTGACTTTTTTTACCATGTCCACCTGTTCTTTAGTTCCAATGTTTCTATGGATTATACCAAGGCCCCCTTCTCTAGCCATGGCTATCGCCATCTCACTACCTGTGACTTTATCCATGGGGGAACTCAATATCGGTACTTTTAATTCTATGTCTTCCGTTAATTTACTAGATGTATCTATGTCCTCTCTTTTTAAGTCAGTACTACGTGGGATCAATAATATATCATCGAAGCTAAGACTCTTTTCTATCTTCATTACATCCATCAGTACAGGTAACGTTAATAAGTGTTTTCTTCGAACTAAAAACCAATAAAAATTTTGAATCTTATAAAATTGGTTATTATGTAGTATCATTGTTCAACTGCGAAACTGTTTGATAACGGTGTATATTGCAAATAATAATGCATGATGAAAAACTTGCAAGAGAGATCGGATCTAGAAAAAAAAGAGAGTTATTCTAGATGCTCTCTAAGGATGAGAAGATGTCTGTCCATGAGATCGCAGATGAGTTGGAAATGACGGGATATTCTACTAGCGAAAGGACTTGGCTGGAAACATTTGGATGGAAAGATGAAAGTCGCCCTAGATAGGAATAGAAAACTGATATTAGCCGATGTTCTAGGAACTTTAGATGAAGACCACAAGGAATTGAAAAAGCAGGGTCTGATCAATTAATATCACTTTACCAAATCGATCAAGAACTGTCTGAGTTCGTTAGTATCAGCACTAAAACCACCGCCCTGGGCGAAGTGGTCGGTCCCACCTCCGCCTCCTCCAAATTCCTGGCTTGTAGATTGGATTATACTATTAGCTGAAATACCGTCAACATCCTTTCCGACTCCGACGATGACACTGAGAGTTTCTCTTTCGTTGATTATGACCATCACCTCATCGCTTCCAACACCATCTTTAGCTTTGTGAGAGAGTGTTTCAGTATCCTCGGTAGATACCGTTTGGATCAACAGATTGAAATCTTCATACTGGTACTTATCGAAATCTGTCATCTGCTGCTCTATCTTTTCGGATTCCAGCTCTTCGATTTTCTCTTCCATATCGTCGAGTCTTCTAAGAAGTGATCTTATCTTCTTTGGAAGGTCATCTATACTTGTTTCTAGTGATTCTGTAACCCTCAGGATACTTCTTTTATCTTTGTAATCTCTGTCTAAGGCTTCGTCAGCTATACTGAAAAGTACCCTAGTAACACCTTCTTGGAGTTTTTTCTTGCCTTCGATACGGATCCTACCTACTTCGATAGTGTTTTCGAGATGTGTTCCACTGCAGACTCCTTTGTCCCAACCTTCGACTTCGATAATCCTTACTTTTTCGCCTTCTGGTATCTCTTTTGCGAAGGCTATCTCATCAGAAGTCTCTATTTCATCTCTATCTAAAACCTTCCACCGAACTGGTCTGTTCTCCAGAATCACTCTGTTACTTAATTCCTCTAATTTAAGAAGTTTTTTATTATCTACGTGGACATCGGTTTCAAAATCTATTCGGGCTTTTGTTTCACCGATGTCGAAGCCCGCATAACTGATATCACCCATCAATTTCCTACCGGCACCGTAGACTAGATGTGCACCAGTATGTGCTCTCATGCAGTAGTATCTGAATTCTTCATCTATAAAACCTTCAACAGGGTCTCCGACTTCCAGATCGTTTTCTTTAACCCAGTGAACTATGACTCCATCAACTTTCTGGACATCCTTTACTTGGTAACCATTGATATTACCTTTGTCAGCCGGTTGACCACCCTCTTCTGGATGGAAATATGTTTCCTCAAGGATCACCTTTTCTCCGTCGATCTCTTTTACAACACTTTCAAATTTTGTTTTTTTCGGTTCTTGCCAAAACGGAGGTTGATATATCATAATAATAAAAGAAAGGGTTTGGTCTAAAAACGTTTTCCTTCTATATTTCCCAGAAGAATTTACCGTTTTCCATTATCACTTCGCCATCGACTTTCAGAACTCCTTGGCTCATGTCTTTTATCATATCGACATGTACCGCACTTTCGTTCTGTTCCTTACCTTCACCTACACATCTTGGATAGGATCTTCCCAGTGCAAGGTGTATCGTATCTCCCATCTTTTCATCGAAAAGCATGTTTTTAGTGAATATGTCGATTCCACGGTTAGTTCCGATACCGAGTTCACCTAATCTTTTAGCTCCTTCATCTGTTTCTAAGATATCCTTTAAGGCCTCTTCGTTCTGTTCAGCTGAATATTCAACGACTTCTCCATTCTCAAACTTCAATTTAACTCCGTTGATCTCTTTTCCTTGACGCATCAATGGCTTATCGAAGAGGATCTCACCTTCAACACTGTCAACGACCGGTGCAGTGAATACTTCGCCGCTTGGCATATTGTGATCCCCGTCAGAGTTGATAGCTATCATCCCATCGACATTCATAGTAAGTTCGGTTTCCGGTCCTTGGATATAAACCTCTTTACCTTCGTTCAGTTTGTCTTTCAATTGTTCCTGCATATCGTGAACTTCCTGCCAGTCCCGTAAAATCGCATTATATACGAAATCTTTGTACTCTTCTAACGGCATCCCGGCCATCTGTGCTTGGGCGTTGGTAGGATGTTGTGTTCCACACCATCTTTTGGACAGTTGTACTTCTTGAATCGGTTTTCGTGCCTTTGAATACTCTGCCAATACTTTACCAGGTACGTCGCTCATGGCTGTTAGGTTCGGGTCTGAACTGATACCTATCAGGACATCTGTCTTCTCCATCATAGCTAGAACGTGTTCCGGTGTTTCGAACTCTCCTTCAAAGTTTTTGAAATAAGCACGGTTTGCCTCATTCGAGGAATAAAGCGTGATAGGTTTTGCTCCTTTTTTAGCTATCTCTTTTTTCAAAGCTATAACCAGTTCTTTTGCCTCTTCACCCGCTTTGATAACAACGTTGTCTCCTTCTTCGATTTTGGTACTCCAGTCCACCAATATCTTTGCATGCTCTTCGATCCTTTCATCCATAATATCAATCTCTTGTTGATTTGCGTTATGATGCAATAGTTAATAAATGTAATCTTTGATTCATTTGTAAACAGGTTAAAGTGTTTAAGATTCGGAGTAATTTTATTAAGAAAATCCATAGAAGAATGTACTAGTGTGATACTGGATATCCTTATTTTCTAAGTTAGATATGGTCGCAAATAATATATATTCCAACAGTATTATACTTGTGACATTGGAGGAAAATTTAGATGGAAGATTCAGTCAACAGCATGTTGTATAGCTACTCTTTTAACGGCCAGAACGTGCTGTACGAGTACGGTTCCAACCACCCCACGGTCAGATACACGCACCCACTGACATGCGACGGCGGAGTCTGCGGACCGACATCCGATGCATTCGTCGATGCACCAATAAGTGCTACCATCGACGGTGAGAAGTACTACTACATGTACGACGGACTCGGATCTGTGACCGAACTCATAGATGAGGACGAGACCGTTGTCAACCGGTACAGGTACACCGTTTTCGGCGAGTCTATGTACAAGGAGGAAGAGGTCTTCAACCCGTACCAGTACACCGGAAGACGGTACGACGATGAGACCGGCCAGTACTACTACCGAGCGAGGATGTACTCGTCTGTACAAAGTCGTTTCATCAGCAACGACCCGCTGGGCATGGTCGATGGGCCTAACA
>JBNJDY010000024.1:0-23269 GCA_051745305.1 Thermoplasmatota archaeon | reverse complement strand
TGGAACTATAGTTTTACCTTCTACATCTATCACTTCTGATTCGTCTGGAATCTCAATATCGGGACCAAAATCGACTATTTTTCCTTCATCTATCAATATGTTTCCCTCAAACTCCTCACTCGTGATCGGGTCGACCCTTCCATTTATCAGCGCTTTCATGTTATCGGGATATTATCAGAAAAAATGTTTTTATAAGTTACTGATTCATATCTAGCATTTTCTAATACATATGAAAGCTTCTTCCCCTCGTACTCAACGACCAGTTCTGCAGTCCCTGTTAATATCAGCATTATAGCTATAGATTCCACGCCTTCTATTACATATTATTCATACAGAACTAAATTCAACGATCCTGGACGGATCTCTGCAGTGAATTTTTCTGTATCCACATCCTCACCATCCATCTGTATAGGAACATCACGAGGTAACTGTACTGTGATATCATCCTCTACTTTTATCAAGTCTAGATAACCCTTTTCTGTATTTACTTTCTGCATTATAGAATCGTACAAGAAAGAGAGATATTTCAGTGAGTTCTTCGGTTTGAATATATAACATTCAGCGAAACCAGAGTCGGGTCTTACCTTCGAAATATTTCTGAAACTGATCTTATCCTGTAATCCCATATTGTATATCCCAACGTCTATGGCTCTAGTCCGGAATGATTCTCCATCCACAGAGATCTTAAAATCTTGTGACCTCAACTTAAAAACCTCTATAAGACCCCTGAAGTAATAAGCTCCCTCTCCTAGAAATTTTTTTGATATAGATGAGGTTTTTTTCATGACGGTAGAGTTGAGTCCTATCGTTATCGAGTATAAAATATACCTATTTTTCAGTTTCAGTGTATCTATCTTCTTTACTTTGAATCCACCCTCAGTGATCTTTTTGATGTTCTCCTCATGATCCTCGGTTATACCCATGATACGAGCGATCGTGTTCGATGTACCCATAGGTATCACAGCTAACTTGGCTTCGGTCTCAGCGATATGATTACTGACCATTGAAAGTGTACCATCCCCTCCTGCGACTATGAAGAGTTCAAATCCGTTCTTTAAGGCCTGTTCAACTTCCTTATCGATCTTATCTGGATCTGAACGGAAAACATACTTAATATCTTCTGCATCTAGATATTTTTCAGCCAATTCCTTAAGTAGATCAGGTTTAGAATTGCTGCTCCCTTTATTGCAAACCAAACACACCCTTTCCATATGATATAATCACCTACAATCCATTTAAAATTATGTATTTCCATCTACATTCAATAAAAAATAAAAATTAAATGTTTTTTGAAAAGGTCGATGTTCATCCAATTCCCCAGCGACTAGTTTCACATCTCGGATGATGTGTTTCCTACGTGCATTGTATCATCGCTATTTTCTAAAACTGAGTGTCCCAGTTAATATCAGCACTATGATCGCGATGACCACTGCCCAAAGGAGTCCAAACATCCACCAGCCGATGAGAAATGCTACTACAGACAGCAGCGATATTCCACCCCATTGCATAATTGCCATTCTATTTCACCTCCCTTTTTAACGATTAAAAAGGCCCTCCAAGAGTAGGAAGGAATATTCCTACTAATAAGGCCACGATCCAGACAACCACCGCAGTTATTATCGCCTTTAACCAGCCCATATTGTAAAGGCTCCCTATCGCGAGGGTCCAAACTATACCAGCTAAAACAGACACGATTATACCTCCGCCCAAGAAAAAGGCTGCCAAGGCATATATTATTGCGCCAGTTAGAGCAGCTATTATCGCAGTCCCTATACCCTCTCTTTCTCCGAACAACTTCGTCACCGCATATATGATTATCGTGGAAATGATCAGCGCTATCAGGAAGTAAATTATTGCTGACGTCAGATCGTTAGCCATGCTATCTACCCCTCTCCTTATCTATCAGATTATATTTCATATTCACACCTCACTATATTTTAGTTAAATAGTACCCATAATACCTAACCAAATATATAACTAGTTTCTTCAAAATCATCAACAAATTAGTGAATATTTTAATACAATTTTTTAAGATCATTAGACATGTGCAAAAAAATAGAAGCTATAGACCAGTATAAGAATCAGATTAGGTTATGGAAAGTGGATACCCCTACTTCCATACTATATTTTAATCCACGATATCATATTTTCAATAAGGCTACCATGTGATAAAAAGACCTCCCGGCTACATAGAATTACTTATCGTAGATGCATGTAGAAAATTCGTCTAGGAGAATTACAAATACCATGAAGTTGGAAGATAGGTTTATAAACAAGACTAGATAGATAAATTCGCCTGCTGTAACAGTTTGGCTAATAGAGTAGATTGCAGAGGATATTTAGACAAATGTTTCGTAGGGAAAGGAAATTATTCTATAATTTAGTGAAGGTATTTCAACTGTAAATTAAAGAGATCATCTAGTTCATTTAACCGATCGTGTTCATCAATTGATAACAAAAGATATGATTTATAGAATGTAAGTACACATAAAACCATGAGTTTTTACACGAATCGTTCTCCCCCGAAAACTAATTAAACCATCTAAAAGTAATTTATATGGGGATAAGATGAAAGCATTCGTGATGCGGGAGATAGGTGAAGTAGACGTTATAGAGAAAGATAAGCCAGAGGCAGGTCCGAACGATGCTATAATCAAACCAACGAAAGGTCTAGTCTGTACTTCAGACGTGCACACAGTGAAAGGATCGATCGGGGAAAAGAAAGATCTAACTTTAGGACATGAAGCCGTTGGTATTGTAGATGAAGTCGGTGAGGAAGTCGAAATATTCGAGCCCGGGGACAGGGTTGCGGTGGGCGCCATAACACCAGACTGGGGTTCTGATGCTGCTCAGAGAGGTCATCCTTCTCAATCCAAAGAACCGCTAGGAGGATGGAAGTTCGCCAATGTGAAAGACGGTGTATTCGCTGATTACTTCCATGTCAACGACGCCGACGCGAATATGGCCTACATACCTGAGAACGTCAAAGATGAAGAAGCGGTCTACGTTGCAGACATGATGTCGACAGGTTTCAGTGGAGCGGAGATAGCCAACATACCCATCGGAGGGACGGTGGCGGTTTTCGCACAAGGACCTGTTGGACTCATGGCTACGAAGGGCGCGGAACTCAATGGCGCAGGTGAGATAATCGCCGTCGAGGCTGTGAAAGAGAGAAAGAAATTAGCTAAAAGGTACGGTGCCGATGAAGTGGTCGATTTCAATGAAGTCGATACCGTCGACAAGATCATGGAACTGACAGATGGTGACGGAGTAGACTCCGCTATAGAAGCCCTGGGGATGAATGAGACGTTCAAACAGTGTATAGAGGTCACAAAAGCCGGTGGAACGGTCTCGAACATAGGATATCACGGAGAGGGCGATTTCCTAGAGATCCCCAGACTCGGGTGGGGAGTAGGTATGTCGGAGATAACCATAAACAACATGCTTTGTCCAGGAGGTAGAGTAAGGCTCAAAAGACTGCTTAGGATGCTGGACAAGGGTAGGGTCGATCCGACGCTTATGACAACACACACATTCCCCTTCGACGAGATCGAAGAAGCCTTCAGGATAATGAAAACCAAGGAAGACGGAGTCATAAAACCACTAGTAGACTTCACCTAAAAACCCCTTCAATTTTATTTTATTTCCACGAACAGTTTTCAAATATATGATCAACACAAAAAAACAGTACTTGATATCACCTCTTATTTCGTCCACCTAAGATGTCCAGGGAGGTGTAGAATCTGACCCCATTTTTCGAACTCATTTAGTTCCGTGGTACATGGGAAAATATCTTAGAAATCGAACTCTATTACTCTTTATCAAGACTGTTATCATATTTACTTTCAGCAGCGTTCTCAGTCGAGAAAAGTTCTTCAGCCTCTTGCTCCGTAATGATACCTCTTTTAACAGCCAAGGTAGGTACTGGGATATCTTTTTCATTGGATTCTTTAGCTAATTCAGCAGCTTTCATATACCCGATCTTAGGACTTAAAAGCGTAGCTAAACTCGCACTAGATTCAAAATGTTCCCTACATTTAGATCTGTTAGCAGATATCCCCTGAACGCATCTCTCCCTAAAAACAGGTAGAAAATTATTCAACATCCATACGGATTCCATTATGTTGTAAGTGATAACAGGTGTCATGACGTTCAACTCCATCTGACCTGCTTGAACAGCCATATCCACGGTAGTAGCGTTTCCGACGATCTGGAATGATATCATATTCAAACATTCAGCCATGACTGGATTGATTTTTCCCGGCATTATAGAAGAACCCGGTTGAACCGCGGGTAGTTTTATCTCAGACATCCCGGTCTTCGGTCCACTGGAAAGTAACCGTAGATCGTTAGCTATCCTGATCAGTTCAAGCGCTAAATTCTTCAAAGCTCCCATGAAATTACCCATAGGCATCCGACTCTGTAACATTTCGAAACTGTTCTCAGCACTTACGAATTCTATATCAAATTCCAATGACAATTTTTTAACGACCTTATCCCTGAATCCTTCAGGAGTGTTAACACCGGTTCCTGTTGCAGTACCACCAATAGGTAGTTCATACAGTTCTTTCAAAGAAGTTTCTAAATTCTTAAAGGACCTCTCGATGGTCCTAGCGTATCCAAAAAATTCATCTCCTAATGTCACCGGAGTGGCGTCCATCAGATGTGTTCTACCAGATTTAGCGATATCTGAGAACTCCTTACCCTTATCTTGAAAATCTTTTTTCAATCCTTTTAAGTCTTCCACGAGGTCTTGAGAGATATCGATCATCGCAAGATGCGATGCAGTAGGGAAAGTATCGTTGCTAGACTGCGACATGTTCACATGGTCGTTGGGATGGATGTACTCATAATCGCCTTTTTCTTTTCCAGCTATTTCAAGGGCTTTATTTGCTATGACTTCATTGACGTTCATGTTGAAAGATGTACCTGCTCCTGCCTGGAATACATCGATTTTGAATTGATCGTAAGAACTTCCATGTAGTTTTTTACAGGCTTCCAGGATGTATTCACCTTTTTTCGGGTCCAGTTTATCCAGTTCTATATTAGCTTCCGCACAGGCTTTTTTCAGAATAATGTAAGAATCTATCAACTCCGGAAAAGCAGTTCGACCGGTTACAGGGAAGTTCTCCACTGCCCTTACAGTTTGAACACCGTAAAGAGCATCATCGGGAACTTCTTTCTCTCCCAACGAATCACGTTCTTTCCTCATTTCATTCATCCTCTTTCTGGAGCTTTGACCTGGCTTTTCCGATAGCTATGTTCGGAGGTACATTTTTGGGGCACACTTTCTGACAATTGGTGTGGAACTCACAAGCCCACCATCCATCCTCATGATCGGCCAACTTAAGTCTATCTTCATTATCCCTGGGATCGATATGAAATCTGTACAATTTAGCAAGTGCTGCCGGTCCGCGGTAATTTTTATTTTCACCGTCCACCGGACATGCTCCGAAACAGGCTGCACATAGTATGCAGTTGGTATAATCCTCCAACTCACTAACATCTTCGGGATCCATCTCATACTCCTTTTCCAGAACCTCATTTCCGGTCTTCAAGATCGGTTCCATCTCCCGATAATATTCGAAGAATTTGTCCTGATCGACTATCAAATCTTTCTCTACAGGGAGGTGAGGTAGAGGTTCTACAAGTACAGTCCCGTCCTGGATATCCTCTCCTTTATCAAGCGCGGGATAGTGCTTTAACTTCACCTTGTCTTCACCCTCTACTAGAGTTTTTACCTGTGTTCTACAGGCCAAACGTGGAATTTTGTTTATCAACATGGCGCATGAACCACATACTGCTCCTCGACATGAGTAGCGGAATGAGAGTGAATCATCCAAATTCTCTTGGATGTAGAATAGGGCGTCTAGTACGGTCTGTCCGGGTTCATGAGGGACTTCGAATTCGTCATAATGTGATTCATCACCATCATATCTGAATATTTTGAGTTTCATCAGTACTCACGCTCCTTGACTTCAAATCTATCTAAATTTACAGGAGAATACTCCAATTCCGGTCCTTCAACACCCTTTCTAACAACTGTGTGTTTCAGATATTGTTCATCTCTTCGTTCGGTGAAGTCGGTCCTGTAATGGGAACCTCTGCTCTCTTCCCTTCTGACAGCTCCCATAGCTACAGCTTCAGCGATAAGAAGCATGTTCCTTAACTCTAAAGTTCTGATCAAGGCCTGGTTGAACTTTTTATCATCGGATTCAACGTACACATCTTCAAATTTTCCTTTTAACCGCTTGATCTTATCAAGTCCCTCTTCCATCGTCTCACCCTCTCTGAACACTCCGAAGTGCTGGAACATGGTTTCCCTCAGATCTTTCAATATCTCGCTGTAGAGGATACCCTCTTTTTTCCCAACGATAGAATCGATCAATTTGCTATCTTTTTCTATAGCATCCATGAAAATGGATTCATCGAGTTCTTTACCGTTCATTTCCTCTGAAGCTTTCTTTCCGGCGATCTTTCCGAAAACGACTGTTTCTAGAAGTGAATTTCCACCTAACCTATTGGCACCGTGAACACTGACACAAGAACATTCACCAGCGGCATAGAGTCCGGGTACATCTGTTTCACAATCGTTATCGACCAAAATACCTCCCATGGAATAATGCTGCCCTGGCTGAACCGGTATAGGTTTTTTTACGGGGTCGACACCGGCAAAATCCATTGCGATCTGTCTGATACCAGGTAACCGCTCTTTTATCTTTTCTTCACCTAAGTGAGTCAGATCCAAGTGTACGTATTCATCGTCAATACCCCTCCCTTCGTTCACTTCGGTCATTATCGCTCTAGCTACTATATCCCTGGGAGCTAGTTCCATGGCATCGGGGGCGTAATCTTTCATGAACCTCTCACCTTCACTGTTTTTAAGATAACCTCCTTCACCTCTAGCACCTTCTGTGATCAATATGTTAGAACCGTAAAGGGTAGTGGGGTGAAACTGGATGAATTCCATATCTTCTAAAGCCGCTCCGATACCATAAGCTAGAAATGCCCCGTCTCCTGTATTGATAAGCGCATTGGTTGAACGGTTGTAAATCCTTCCAAAGCCTCCAGTTGCAAGTATAACCGTCCCATAGAAGGCATGCAGTGTACCTTCTTTTAGATCCAATGCAGCACATCCTACACATGTTCCATCTTCTTTGACCAGAGATGTTACGAAGTACTCGTCATAGAACTTGATCTTTCCAGAAATAGACTGTTCGTACAACGTATGCAGTAAATTATGACCTGTCCTATCGGCGGCGTAACACGTCCTGGGAAAACCCGCTCCACCGAACGGTCTTTGGGCGATCTTACCGTTCTCAAACCTTGAGAAAACCGTTCCCATATGTTCAAGTTCAATAACTGCTTCTGGAGCGTTTTTACAAAGGATATCCACTGCATCCTGATCCGCAAGATAATCTGATCCTTTCACGGTGTCAAAGGCATGGTCTTTCCAATCATCATCTCCAAGGTCTGGCGTGTTACCCAATGCTGCGTTGATACCTCCCTGAGCAGCTACACTGTGAGAACGTAACGGATGAACTTTAGATATAACGGCAGCATCCCTACCGCTCTTCAATGCTTCGATAGAAGCCCTCAAACCAGATAATCCTCCACCTATCACCAAAATTTCGTGTTCGTGAAATATTTCTTTTTCCAATTTTAACCCTCCTGACAAGTGTAAAGTTATGGTATAACGGACTAATAAGAATTTCGATAAATGTCGGTCAATGGTTCCTAACGATTTCTTTGATTCGTATCAACTATACCAAAATGCTCTGAAATATATCTCAAGATCGAAGGAAATTTTATTTAACTTAGAGGGTATAATACCATAGATCATGACCGCTTTGAAGATAAGTAAAGCTGACGAGATCGTTAAAGAGGCTGTCAGGGCCCGCAACTTTTCGGGTGAGGAAACATTGTCCTTTGGTGTCCAGTTGATCGATCTATGGTTAGAGTGGGGGGAACTGGATGAGAAAGGTAAGTGATGTCCTTAAAGATGCGGTTTCATGTTTAAATGAACTAAGCATAGAATATGTGGTGGTTGGTGGTTTTGCAGTCATGTACCACGGTCGGCCTAGGGCGACTGCAGATCTGGATATCGTAGCTGTACTCGACCCCATGTGTGCAGAAAAACTTGCTCTTGGTTTGAAGAAACGTGGTTTTTTTGCAGAAGGAAAGGATTTAAAAAGATCTTTGGAAGAAAAAAGCCACTGTACCATAGAAGATAAAGAAACCATGTTTCGCTTGGACATCAAAGGGGTATATGATGATGCGGATCGGCGTGCATTGGATAATAGAGTGTTGATTGAGTGGAAGGATATAAAGATGTACATCGCTTCTGCAGAGGATACCGTTATCAACAAGCTTTTGTGGGGTAGAGAACAGGACCTTGAAGACGCTTTGAGTATAATCGCACGCCAGGAGGACATGGACAAGGAATACTTGAAAAGGACCGCTAGGGATGTAGGTGTGATGGATCTCTTAGAAGCTCTTGAAGGAAAGACGGAAGATCATCTGCTATGATAGATGGACTAGTGATGACCTTTGAATAATATGCTTTTTCCCCCAGTCCAGGTACTGAGTATGGTCACGATGTTGGAGACTGTTGAGTATCTCTTCAACGGCGTGATTTATAAACTCATCTCGGCTAGAAAAACCCTATTCCTTGGCTACTTCCTCTGCTGCCTTTAAAATTGTTCTCTTTCACAACCCCTTGATCATATTCCTTTTATGGATCTGAACTGCTATAAAGAAAAACACCGCTGTAAAGAGGAAAAGCACCACCAAGCCTATCCCCGTCGAGAAATAATTGTTCCCACCTATCCCAACGTGAAATGAATCCACTAGATAGGTTAGGGGTGAAATGTATGCAAGATATCTCATTGCTTCTGCCATATCTCCTATAAGTATGAAGATACCACTTATGAACACTAAAGGAAATCTTATCAGACTAGAGAGCATCATTATGTTAGATGGTGCCTTAGTCGCAGGAGATGCTAAAAGAACACCTAATGTTGAAAAAGCGATCCCACCGGATATCATGGATAGTACCAACATCAGTATGCTGACTATTTGGATAGGCAGTAATAACCAGCATGCTATAAGAACGACCGAAGAAATCGAGATACCAAATATAGCCCCGGCGATGATATCACCGATAAGGACTACTTTTATGTTAACTGGATAGGAGAGGAGTCTTTCATAAGTTCCTGCCTGTCGTTCCCAAGGTGTAACTAAAGGACCGACTGAGGAAGATGTAAAGAACAGTGACATGGCTAGGAAACCCGGGAAAAAAAGAGCAAGATCTAGTTCCCGACCCATGTAAAAGGCAAGGAACATGAGCAGTGGGAACAGCAATCCAAAAATGATCACTGGCGGTTTCTTGTAATATATCTTGATATTCTTTTCAGCGGTGATCCACACTCCTCGTAGAAATTCTTCGTATATCATTCTACATCACCTGTTAACCTAACGAAGGCTTCCTCCAAACTCGGTCCACGTGTTCTAAGAGATATTATCTGCATGTCTTCTTCATCTGTCATTTTTACTAACTTTTTCACAGTGATATCCGGATTATCCGTAAAGATCGTGAACTTGTCGCCTGCTCTTTCTATCTTGTTCACATGATCTTTCTGCAGTACATCTTTATCAAAATCTCCTTCCAGCGAGACCTCGATAGATTGTGTCTTATCGAAGGTATTCCTTAACTTCTCTGGGCTGTCGATTGCGACCAGTTTTCCCTTATGTATTATACCTACCCGTTCACAAAGTTCGTTCGCCTCCTGTATATTGTGGGTTGTCATGAATATAGTGGTGCCTCTTCTCTTCATCTTTTGAATTATATCTACGACCAGTCTTTTACTCTGAACATCCAGACCTGATGTTGGTTCGTCCAAAAACAGAACGGGAGGATCATGGATGATAGCACATCCAATATTGATACGCTGTTTCATACCCTTTGAAAAGGTACGGAGAGGATAATTTCCTCGTCTTTCTAAATTCATCATTTTCAATATTTCTGGAACCCTCTTTTCCCTTTCCTTTTTACTCATCCCATAAAATTTACCTGCCAGATGGAGATTTTCCTCCGCTGTAAGATCAACGTAGATATTGCCGAACTCCGGTATGACACCCATCTTCATCTTGGCGTGGATAGGATCTTTCTGAGAATCAACACCCTCTATGAAAGTTCTTCCAGAATCTGGTGTGATCAACCCTGTAAGCATCCTTATCGTAGTTGTTTTACCTGCTCCGTTGGGGCCAAGAAAACCGAAGAACTGTCCACGCGGTACTTGAAAACTGACATCGTCAACGGCGAAAACCTCTGCGAATCTCTTCGAAAGACCTTCAGCTTCAACGGCAGTGGCCATATCATTCATCCTCCGGTAACAATCTGATTTCGATACTTTTCCTAGCCAGTTTCCAGACCTTTTCAGGTGCACCCCCACCTTCTTCTCGATATTTTGAAACTTCGATGATACCCGCATCTTTCAACTCAGAAAGGTGATAATACAGATTTGAGGAGGTCAATCCCTCTCTTAGAGACTCTAACTCAATTCTTATCTCTTTTGTGCTCTTCTCACCATCCCCGATTATCTCTATTATATCCCATCTAGTTGGGCAGTGAAGTGCTTTGATGTATTTGTTGGGAACACTCCTCTTTTCCTTCCTTTTCGAGCATCTTTTGTTCATATTTTCAAAACCTATATTGCAGTAATAAACTATAATATTACCATATTATTTAAAACTAACCGGCAGATATTATCCACCTTTTTGTTTCTCATATAATCTTTTAAAGACTTCGCTACTTTCCATGAGATCTTCGTGGCTGCCAGTATCTATTAGTCTACCCTTTTCCAGGACTCCGATCCGATCAGCTTTATTTAGAGTCGCAAAACGATGAGCTATCATGAGCACGGTCCGTTTTTCTAGAAGTTTATCCATCGCATCCTGTATCAATACTTCTGTGTAAGCATCGACACTAGATGTAGCTTCGTCTAGTATCAGTATCTTAGGATCAGCGAGCATGGCCCGTGTAAAAGAAACCAGCTGCTGCTGACCGCCTGAGAGTTTAACACCTTCTTCACCGACCCTAGTTTCATATCCTTCAGATAGACCTTTGATGAAATCATGTGCATGTACCTCCCTGGCAACTTCTATTATCTCTTCATCACTCGCATCAGGTCTGCCAAAACGGATATTCTCTTTTATGGAGGTATCGAACAGGAAAATGTTCTGTGGGACCACAGATATGATCTTTCTCAGAACCTTTTTAGGATATCTTCTTAGGTCAACATCATCTATGGCTATACGTCCTTCATCAACATCATAAAGTCTGGTCAATATGTTCACGATTGTGGTCTTCCCGGCACCGGTCTGCCCCACCAACGCAAATATCTCTCCCGGTTGGATGTCTAAATTTAGGTCATCTATTATGATCTCATCATCGTAACCAAAAGTGACATCCTCGAAACTTACCTTTCCCTGTAACTTTTCCGGTATCTCTGGTTTTTTTGGTTCTTGTATGAAACTTTCTACATCCATGTATTCGTATATGCGGTCCAAAGAGGCTCCTGCAGATTGATACGTGTTGTAAACCTGACTCATATCCGCTAACGGTCCGAAGAATCTGCGGACGTAGTCCATAAAGGCTATGAGAACACCTAAACTAACGGTTCCCTGAACCACTCCCCATCCCCCATAACCGAGGACGAGTGCTTCTCCGAAAACTTTGCTCAAAGTCATCACTGGGAAAAGGAGTGAGAAATATGTAGCTGCTTTCAGATTGGCTTTAAGATTCTCCCAGCTTAACTTACTGAACTTTCCAGTGTTT
The DNA here is from genome assembly GCA_051745305.1 of Thermoplasmatota archaeon. Lineage (GTDB taxonomy): Archaea > Thermoplasmatota > Thermoplasmata > Halarchaeoplasmatales > Halarchaeoplasmataceae > Saliniplasma. Next base: position 11,430 of record JBNJDY010000024.1, on the reverse strand, counting down.
ATATTCTCCCGATTCAACGCCTGTACTAATCTTATACCTGATAAGTTCTGCTCGACATCAGCGTTCAAATCAGCCAACCTTTCTCTAACGTCGCGATAAGCCACTCTCATCTTTTTACCTAAATAGTAAACAACGAAGAAGATGAAAGGTATGGTGATAAAGCTCACCAACGCCAGTCCGACGTTCAGGTACAGCATGATAACAACGATACCGATCATAACGAAGAAATCGCTGAGGAGGTGTACGAATCCAGTCGAAACCAGGTCTGATAATGCGTTCACATCGTGTGTAACCCTGGCCATCACGTCCCCGGTACTGTGTTTGTTGTAGAAATCAATCGGTAAACTCTGAAGGTGTTCATAAAGGTCTTCTCTGATATCACCGACTATAGTGTGACCTATCCAGTTCGAAATATAGGTTTGGAAGTACGAAAATACCCAAAATGCCCCATAAGCTCCGACCATCAATGCAAATATCAGTGTCAAACCTTCTAGGTCTCCTATCATGATATACTCATCAATAGCTATCTTTATCAAGAAGGGTCCAGCTAGGCTGGCTAGTGTCATCATCACCATCGAGATGATGGCTATCGAGAGTTTGATCTTATGTCTTTTAAGGTATTTGAACAGGAATTTCAATGCCCTTTTATCAAGTTGTTTCAGTGAGAAATCCTCTTCTTCACCGGATGTTATCCTCCGTCCGAATCCACCTCTCATGGAATATCTCCCCCTTTCTCTTTATCCTTTAACACATGCTGGTATATCTTCCTGTAAAAACCACCTTCATTTTGCAGGAGTTCTATGTGATCTCCCCTTTCTACTATCTCACCATCTTTGAGCACCAGTATCTTATCGGCATTCCGTACGGTCCAGAGCCTGTGAGCTATCACGAAAGTAGTTCTATCTTTGATCACTTCTTTCATAGCGTCCTGCATTCTATCTTCCGTTTCGACATCCACGCTGGAGGTCGGTTCATCAAGTATAAGCAGTCCGGGGTCGGTCAGTAAAACACGTGCCATGGCGAGTCTTTGCCTCTGGCCTCCTGATATATCCACACCTCTTTCACCGATAGGTGTCTCGTACCCTAAAGGTAATGATTCGATGAAACCATGGACCTGTGCTATCTTAGCGCATTTGATTATCTCATCCATCGATGCGTCCGGTCTTCCGTAAGATATGTTTTCTCTGATCGAAGCACCGAATAGGAAAGTATGTTGAAGGACAATACCCACCTGTTTTCTCAAACTGTCGATTGTAACTTCTTTTATATCATGTCCATCTATCATTATCTTGCCTTCATCGGGATCGTAGAATCGTGGTAAAAGATGTAAAAGAGTGCTCTTTCCAGATCCTGTAGGTCCGACTATTGCTACGGTCTCGCCGGATTCTACTTTTATGTTGATATCTTTAAGAACCTGCTTCCCTTTTTTGTAAGAGAAACTCACATCCCTGTATTCCACTTTCCCTTTCACAGGGGGTAATTCGTGTGCATCCGATGCGTCCTTTACTTCCGGTGACATGTCCAAGACGTTGAATATCCTTTCCGAAGCAGCGGTAGCTTGACTGCTCAGATTGATCATCATGCCGGTCTGTCTTACCGGTCTAGTAAGCATCGCTATATAACTAATAAAACCTGCCAGCATCCCTAAGGATATCGTCCCTTGGATCACCAATCTTCCGCCGTACCAAACTACTAAAGCGGTGCTAAGACCGATCAAGAAATGAACATATGGCATCCAAAGTGCCGAGACCTTCGATGCCTTGATGTTGATGTCAACATAATCCTGATTCTGTACGTTGAACTTTTTTTCCTGGTGTTCTTCCCTCCCGAAGAGCTTGATCACTTCCATACCAACAAAATTCTCTTGTACCAATTCTGTTAACTTGGCGAACCTCTTCCTCACCTTTCTAAACATGGGTCGGACTCTAGAGGAGTACATGTACATCCCAAAAACCATGAGAGGTAGGATCATTATATACAGTAAGCCCAAACGATAATCCCAGAACAGCATTATTATCAGAATGCCTATTATGGTCAGTATGTTCTCAGTGACGAACGAACTAACCCTCCCTAAAAAATTCCGGAGAGTATCAGTATCCGTCGTTATACGTGCCATAAGGTCTCCAGTCCTTGCTTCGTCGTAGAAAGAGAATGATAATTTATTAAGATGCTCGTACAGTTTGACCCTGATATCATGGATTATACTCTGAGCTATGAACTCTGAAACATAACTTTTTACAAAATCGAAGAAGCCCTTAAGCAAAGCCGTACCGACCATGATCACTGCGAGGATCCATAACCGCTCTATATTACCGGTCATGATCATATTGTCTATACCGTAACGTATCAACCATGGAGGAACGAGTCCAAATGCTGTCGATATAAAAACAGCAGTTATCACACCTAAGATCTTGACCAAATGTTTACGGGCATAACTACCTAATCTTAAAAGTGTGGGGAGCATGGGAGATTTGCGTTTCTTTCCTTTACCAGGTCCTTTATTCATAGTTTAAGCCCGCATATTATAGTTTATCACTAGAATATTATAGTCATATTTTAACATTTCGATTGTGTACTATTTCCAAAAAGACTATATGTAACTTTGTTACATAGTTATTACGATGTGTAATAGTCCAAAGCCTAGCTGCAATAATGATTACCCAGAAAGGAGATGGGTACAGTTCCTGATACTGCGTGTGGTCTGTGAGAAACCCATGCACGGCTACGGTGTCATCAAAAGGATCGAGGAACTGAGTGAAGGAAGACATGTGATCAAATCTGGAACGATGTATACCACGTTAAGAAGGATGGAGAAGAAAGGACTTTTAAAGTCTAGTTGGGAGGAAAGCGATTCCGGTCCGGATAAAAGAGTTTACAGTATAACTCAGGAAGGGAGAGAACATCTGAAGGGATGGCTCGAGATGATCAAGGAGCGAAAAAGGATGATGGAGAAGATGACCAGTTTTTATGAGAGAGAATTTGGAGGTGAAAAAGGTGGAAACGTATAATTTGAATGATATGGAAGGCAAGAAGCTGATCTACGAACGAGATGAGTTCAAAGCGAGACACATACAACTGTCGAAGGGTGACAAGATCCCGCCGTGTGATATGTCGTTACACGTGATATTTATAGTGCTGAAAGGCGAAGTTGAGATAGAGGTGGACGACGACAAAGCAGCTTTGAAAGAAGGTGAATGCCTGTTCTCTGAACCCGGTGTTTATTCGATGAAAACGGAGAAAGGAACGAAATTGATGGGGATCCAGATCGAAAAGGTGGACCGATGAGTATCACAGCCATATTCATCAACGCATTCGCGCTGATCTGCTTGATCTATGGTTTCTATAGGGACAAAGACAAAGCGGTCAAATCGTTGAAAAAAGCTGCGAAGTCCCTGTTCGGTATAATGCCAACGGTGCTTATAATCATAATAATCATAGGATTGATGCTGGGATTCGTCCCTCCAGCGGAGATATCACGGTTCGTAGGTGAACAATCGGGGATATTTGGAGTTCTTCTTGTCGGGGCGGTAGGGGCTGTGCTGCATATACCGGCTCTGATAGCGTTCCCTCTTGCCGCTTCCATGCTTGAAAGCGGCGCAACCGTTATGGCTGTGGCTGCATTCATTACTACGCTGACGATGATAGGTATGGTGACCCTCCCCATGGAGATCAAGATACTCGGTAAGAAGTTCGCCCTTTTGAGGAATGGTCTCAGCTTCGTTATAGCCATCATCATCGCAGTGTTGATCGGGGTGATACTGTGAAGCAGGAGAAAAAGAAGGAAAATAAGAAGAAGATGGTGAGGAATTGGCTTTTATTGGTAGGGGTGTTCATCTTTGCACTGATTCTGGTCACCATCTACCCAGGTAGACGTGGTGCCGTATTGAGCACATCTATCGATTATCTGATGGAGATGGCATTCATCCTCCCAGCTGTGATGGTGTTGATGGGCCTTTTTTCTGTATATATACCGGATAAGACCGTTGTCAGTTATTTCGGTAAAGCTTCCGGTTCTAAAGGATTCTTCCTAGCTATCTTGTTCGGTACTTTACCCACGGGACCACTGTACGTTGCGTTTCCCCTAGCTTCCACTTTGATAAAGAAAGGTGCTCGGATATCCAACATCGTAGTGTTTCTTTCTGCATGGGCATGCATAAAGATACCCCAGGAGATGGTGGAACTTCAGTTCTTAGGTCCTAAGTTCATGCTAGCACGTTTGTTTCTCACCATCATATTCGTTGGATTGATGGGACTTGCCATAGAATGGATAATGAATAAGACTGATGGAGGTTTGAATGAATGAAAAGATCGTTTTGTTTGAATTTGGTTTGATTTCGGTCTAAATTTGGTATATTTATATAAAAAGAAAAAGAAATGGAGAGGTGTATAAGGATGAATAATAATTCGGGTGATGGATATGCGATCAAGGTAGAAAATCTTGTTAAAAAATATGGAGATCTAACGGCACTGAAAGGAGTTTCTTTCAAAGTCAAGAAAGGAGATGTTGTAGGTTATCTTGGACCCAATGGGGCGGGTAAAACAACCACGATCAAACTGCTGACCACCCTATTATCACCCACCTCAGGCAGAGCATATATCAATGGGATAGACGTATTCAAAGACCCGACCCACGCTTTGAGTTATGTCGGTGCTCTCATCGAGGTCCCGGGGATGTACGACTATCTGACCCCACATGAACTGCTTACTCATTACGGAAGGGTCTACCGCATGGGTAAAGATAGAATCAAAGAAAGGATAAAACAGGTTCTGAGAACTGTGAAACTAAAGGATTGGGAACATAAAAAGATAGACGAGTTCAGCACCGGTATGAGAAGAAGATTGGCTATAGGATTAGCACTGCTTCCCTCTCCTGAGATATTGATACTGGATGAACCCGTGATGGGTCTTGATCCTGAAGGTATAAAAGAAGTGCGGGAGCTCATACGCAGTTTGAAAGAAAAGGAGATAACGATCTTTCTGAGTTCACACCTTCTTGAAGAGGTGAGTAAAACATGTGATAAAGTGATATTCCTCTTCAATGGAGAAGTGATGGCCTACGATGATATAGAAAAATTTTCTGGAGATGCCCAACATAAGAAGATAACAGTCGAATTCTTGGACCCTCTGTCGAAGGAAGAAAGGGAAAAATTGAGTTCCTTAAATAGTATAAACAAAGTGAAGGTAGAGGGAAACACTGCAACTATATACAACGGCCAAGGCAAGGAGAATCAAGCTGAAATTTTATCGAACATGGTCGAAGAGGGGTTAGAGATCATCTCGTATTCAAGTAGTAAACAGGGACTTGAAGATTTCTATATATCTCTTGTGAATAAGAAGGGGGGAGACCTATGACAAAAGTGATGGAAAAAGTGAAGAGCGATATTTACGATACATTTCTATCGACTAGATTCGAGCTGATGAAACATTACAGACGGAACAGGATACAGATGGCTGTTCTTATGGCGATAGCATTAGCGTCCGTATTCTACTTGATCCCCACGATATGGGATATCGGGTTGGCAGAAACCGCTGGAGATTTCGCACAACTCAACCTTGGTTTCGTTAATCTATTGATCATAATCTCTGCGGCACTTTTCGCTGGTGACATAATCTCTTCAGAGTTCGAGAATAGGACGAGTTTGATACTCTTCCCTACACCACAAGACCATAACAGTATTTTTGTTGGAAAATACATCTCTTCAGTAGTCTCAACACTTTCGGTTCTAACCATATATTACCTCGTGACCGCTTTGGAGATACAGTACGTATATGGGCTGAGCGAGATATCTACCGAATTCCTTAAATCCTTTCTGTTCTCCATACTCTACACGTTAGGGGCTGTGAGCCTTATATTCTTCTTCAGCAGTGTACTCAAAAGAGCGATAACCTCTACATTATTGGGCTTCTTTTCACTGATGTTGATAATGCCGATAACGGAACAGGTACTGAAATTGGTGGAGATAGAACCGTGGTTCATCATCACATTTTACGATGGTTTGACCACCGATTTTTTTAGTGTAACCGGGACCTCCGGTTTTGGACCGGGTGATAGATTTGCGGTCACCTTCACCCCCGATTTCTATACCGGTCTGATGGTGATAACGGCATATACGATCATATTGTTCATGACAAGTCTTTTCCTAGCAAACAGGAGGAGGGGGGAATGATGGGTGGTAGAACTGCGAAGATAGGGATGTTTTTAGTCCTGGTCTTGACGATGAGTTTGCTTGTCATGCCTTTCGTGGAAAGCCAGATAGGCGGGAATGGTCCGTCTCGTGGGCCAGATATCAAAGTAGAGGATATCGAGTTTTCAGATGATGAACCTCTTGAAGATGACGGGATCACCATAAACGTCACTGTTCGCAACAACGAGTCGGTTCTGGTACAGAACTTAACATTGGTTTACTTGGTCGATAACATGGAGATCGATAATGTATCGGGTATAGACCTGAAAGCCGGCGAGTCGAGTACTTACGAGGTCTCGTGGGAGGCAGAACCAGGTGTTCACAATGTAAGCGCTGTTTTGAAGTACAACGGTGAGATGCTGCGTGAAAGTACCGCAAACAAAGAGTTATATGTAGAACCCAAGCCCGTCGGGGACGTTTCGTCACTGCTGATATCTCTTGGAGTGATAGTTCTAGCTGTAGTATTGATCCACTTGCTGTACAGTGTAGTCAAAGAAATGAGATTCTGAAGAAGATACCGATCATGATGTTACCATCGATAACTAAATAAAAAGTTCGAAATTGGGTCTAACTCGGGCCTAATTGGTTAATTGATTCGGCATACTGATATAAATATCAAAAGAAGTGAGAGTTATAGGTGTTAAAGATGAGCAAAAAGATAGAAATGATAGTGGTCGTCCTCGCCGCAGTCTTATTAGTTGGAGCGATAGGGCTATCCATGGCAAGGGACTACCGTGGTGATTTCATGGAACGAAGTACCGCGAATACTGAAGACACACGTTCGGATGGAGATTGTACCGGAGACTCAAAACTCAAGATACTAGATAGAGTAAACTTGACCGACGAACAGGAACAGGAGATAAGAGACACAGTGATATCCATGAGAGAAGAAGGTGCGGATCGTACCGAGATCAGAGATACAGTGAGAAACATGGTAGAGGACTATGGCGCTGACCTTCCTGAACCGAAAGGCGACATGCATCGATTCAGAGGACGCATGAGACAAGGCCGTGGTGGAAGGCATCAGAGAGGCGAATGTCCGTAAGATAGTGACATAGCAGGATTTTCTCCCAACCTCTTCCCCTCAATTTATCAGAAGATTTATTGACCTTTGATGCATTTAACAGATAATGGTTCAGATGAGAAAAGTCCTATGGTGGTTGATCGCTGGTACCAGAGGAGGAAAGAACCGCCTCCGTATAATAAAAGCTGTGAAGGAAGAACCGATGAACGCGAATCAGATAGCTAAAAAACTGGACCTGGATTATAAAACAGTAAAACATCATCTCGAATTATTACAGGAGAACCATGTTTTTACCACTATGGGAGATGGGTATGGAAAGACCTACTTCCTCACTGACCAGATGGAAAACAGCCTTGATATATTGGAAGAGATAAAGAAAAGTTCTCAAAAAGGTGATTAAGATGGACAAGAAAATAAAGTTAATATTCATAATGGCTATCGGTGGATTAATAAGTGTACTTCTTACATTCCTGTTTTTGAGAACGGCCACGTTCCCAATCAGAGGGAATCGTATGTATTTCGATACTTTTCTGGGGATCAAAGTGTTCATCTCTTCCTTCACCCTCATCTTACTAGCTGTCCTGCTCTGGAACTACCTTTCTATATACCGGGAGATGCCCAATAGGTTCACACTCAGCCTTTTAATTTTCAGCTTGGCTCTTTTGCTGTACGCTGTTTTCTCCAATCCTTTCATCCCGCTGATAATGGGCTTCAAGCACGGAGTAGGTTTGGGCCCGTTCACATTCCTTCCGGATCTGTTTGCTGCCGCGGCTGTGACAATATTGCTGTATCAGAGCTATGAATGAGCATTAAACTTCTCACTCCTTTTTCCTATATTCTATACAGTCCAATGGGCAAACTTCCTGGCACTCAAAACATTTGAGACATTCATCGTCGATCACCTGTCTTTTTCTAGAGTCTAACGTTTCAATAGTATCGGTGGGGCACACGCTCTGACATTTACTACATCCGATACACTCCTCCGTATCGACTCTCATTACGTACCTAGAAGGTTTCGAGGTAACGCTCAGTATGGCCCCGTACGGACATAAGTACTTGTGAAATAACTCTTCGTCGAAAACGGTCATAAAGGTTACACCTACCACCGTTATGATGAGCAGTACTGGTAGTTCTATGCCGAGTAATCTGAGAGCAATCATCGTCCCGAAAAATATCAGTATTATCGAGTATCGGAGTTTCAGAATTATAATGAGTTAAATCTATTGTTAACTCTCAGCACTTCCCAATAACTCTTCTATTTCATCTTTGTTTTCTAGGGCAACACATACTTCAGGGTGTTCTTCACCCTCAACGATCTACTCGCTGTATCCACATGCACCGCAGTTATGACTATATAATAGTTCATCTTCTCGAATAAGAGACCTCCCTTCTTTAAGAGTGTATAACATGCGGGAAATGCCGAATAAACGGATCCATTTGAGATGAAAACGTTCAAAAGAAGTCTTTAGTTTTTAGTATTTTTTCATATCCAGATTCTTCAAAATCTTTATCTTCAGACCATAAGTAGTTATTAGTATCTATAGCTAAAGCAAGTATCTCTACATCTTTTTCATCTATTTTTCCTATCATATCTTTAGCTTCACTTAAGCTTCCCTCATAAAACTTCTTTTCTTTGATCGATAACGGAATGAGTCCAAGAGTTTCCTTAACAAATCTTTTTTCAGTACCTGATTTTTCTGCTATCGTTGGGATGTATTTTTCGACCTCTTTCAAGGTAAATTTTGTAGTCAAAAACCTGTACCTATGATCGAACAAGATTTCTCTAGAAGATCCTCCGATCAAAGCTGAAATGATGATATTAGCATCGACTACGATCTCGATGTTCATGCTGAAGACCTGCTTTTTTCAAATTCCTTCAAGATGTCCTTTTCAGAAAAACCTCTCTTTTTTAACCCATCCTTGATCGTATCAGTTTTTTCTATGAATTTGTGCTTCTTCAACTCGATGATCCTTTCTTCAACGGCGTGATTTATAAACTCTTCTAGGCTAGAAAACCCCCATTCCTTAGCTACTTCCTCTGCTGCCTTCCTGATATCCTTCTTCAACACCGTCATCTTATCGATTAAAGATATGTTCAACGATTTATTTAAAATTGTTCTCCTTCAAAACACCTTGTATGATCAGTACCGAAAAAACACTGTTTAAAATTATTCTTGAATCTAGCGATGTCTAAAATGTGAAATCAGGAAACTGTTTCTAACAGTTCTCTGATCTTCTTTCCCTCTTCCAAGGGAACGCAAACATTCGGTTCCTCATCTCCATCAACGATCCGCTCGGCAGTTTCTCGACATGAACTGTGTCCACATGCACCGCAGTTATGACCGGGTAATAGTTCATCTATCTTTTCAACTAGTAATCCATCCTTACTTGAATTTTTAATAACGTATTCCTCACTGATGACCTTACCAGTGACGATTCCTATCATGATTATCGCCGGTACGGTGAATATGTATCTCACTACCATGAATGACAATCCCATGAACTGTGTTTCTACGATGAGCATCGGTGCTTTGACCACGGCCCATGCACTGAGTATGATCACTATGTTTGATACTGCGGAACCCTTCTTTAAGAGTGTGTAACACACGGGGAAGGCAGCATAGATCGGTCCGGCCGAGAAAGAACCGATCAAAACCGAGGCGAACCTACCTTTCAGTCCAGCTCCTTTACCGAAGATGCCCATAATAGTTTCCCTGGATACCCAGACCTCGACCATGCCCATGACTATGAACACAGCAGGTAAGATCTCCAGCATCTCTAAAAAATAAGATGCAGTCATTTTTAAACTGTCGATACCTAGATTTGTGGAGTATACTAAAACAACGATATAAGCGAATACGGTGAAAGCCGCTATCTTATTATTTTTGAAAAAGTTCACTATCATTTTCAATCTAGATCTCATAATATCAACCCCATACCTAGAGAGATCAATATAGCGGCTGCAAAGCTGAGTACATTTCTGACTAAAGTGAATTTTTTACCGAAATATTCTATCTCGATGGGTGCCGTTATGAATCCGACCATAGTGAGGGTTGTGATAAACGCAGCCATGCAAACTAGATGTGCACCCTCCTCCACTAAAGAATAGGCAAGAGGGAAAGCTACGAAAGCTGGTATCAAGGTCACGGTCCCGAAAGCAGCCGAGATAAAGGTGGCCACTGGAACGGAGGTATCTCCCAGAACGGTTTTGATGGTTCCAGGCGGAACTAAAGTTAAAAACAGTCCGATAAGAGCCAATATCGAGATTATATCAACCGCGATACCTCTGAACATGCTTTTCGCGACGTTCAAACCTTTAATGCTTTTCTCTTTATCTTTAGTAAATGACCATACCAATAAAGTGATGGCCAATATTATGAGTCCGATAGCGGTTATCTCCATATATTACACCTATTACGTTGCGTAGTATTACGGAGCGTTATATAATCCTTTTCCCAAAAGACCAAATAATTTCATCATCTATCCGATTCCAGGAATAAAGATGCAGAAAAGGCTGCCTAGCGAGCTTATCAGTTATCTGATATTTAAAACGATGAAAGATCATGGTGCGACTTACGGATATGAGATCATCAAGAGATTGAAAGAGATCTCTAACGGGCATTGGAATCCCAGTTACGGTACTGTATATGGTGCGCTGAACAGGATGGAAAAGAAGGGTCTTATAGAAAGAACTGAGCAGGGCCCAGAAGATAGAAAATATTATAGTTTAACTGATAAAGGTGAAGATATCTTAGAAGAGAGGAAGGTTGAGATCAAAGAACTTGGTGATGATGCGCAGGACATGGCCCTGGGTTTTCTGAACGTTTACAGGAACGTTTACAGCGAAGAGAGCTTCGACGAACTGATAAAAAAGATAAAAATGGAATTTGACCTGAAAAGCTAGAAAGTCCTAACCCGATAACTTCTCTCTAAGCTTATCCAGCATCACCTATCTGCGATCGATCGTGTGTGACGCTAAAATAAAAAAGAAAATACCACGGGTTATCCCCGTGCTTTGGTTTATCTATTCTATAGAGTCTTCTTCTTCTAATTCTTCCTCATCGAATTCTTCTTCTGGTTCATCTTCGAAGGCTTCCTCTTCATCGAACATCTCTTCTTCCGGTTCCTCTGTTTCCTCGAACTCCTCCGTTTCTCCTAGTTCCTCTGTCTCTCCGACCTCTTCTCCTTGACCTTTCGACTTCATCACCATGGCGATCACAG
>JBNJDY010000023.1:0-23343 GCA_051745305.1 Thermoplasmatota archaeon | reverse complement strand
AGGGGTCTCCTAATTCCCAGACAGTGTTAGATGTGTCTTCGGGATACCAACTACCCATTCCGCTCTCCATATCATCGAACCAAGGTGATTCTTTTAGAGCTAATATTCTAAAAGTGTCCTCACTTAAATCGACATAGCTATCTGAAGCTCCGTCTACCACCTGGGCTTTCACAAGAGCTTCATTAGATTCATTATTGGGTATAGACCATGTATAAGATCCATTATCAGTTAATCCGGAGGCTATACTATTCCATGTTGAGCCATTATTCAAACTGTACCATAGATCCACCGTCTTTGGATCGGTACCTCCGGTTGTATTCCATGTGATCGTTTTAGTAGTATTCCCAAACCATACTTCTCCTCCATCAGGTGTCAACACATCGATCAACACTGGTGTTATCTCAAACTTTCCCGAGAGGGATGTATTTGTGTCCGTTTCTGAGTCCGTAACTGTAGCTCTTATCCTACACTCTGTTGAATCTTCATAAGCTACCGTCCAGTTATAGATACCGGTATCTGCTAATCCGGATGATATCGCATTCCAAGTCGTACCATTATCAACAGAATATTCTAGATCTACGGTGAGTGTCCCGTTACCTCCTCCAGTAACCCACTTGATCGGTTCTACCGAATTGCTTGCCCATGTATCTCCATTGGTCGGCCTATAGACCGATATACTCGGCGTGTCTCCCTGAAACTCTTCGCCATTATAGATGGTCAAAGCATAATCTTGGTCTACTGCTGCCGTCTCGGGCACACCATCCATAGCTATATTTTCAGCTTTCACTACAACCGTATACAAACCCGAAACTAATTTTTCTTCTGGGATAAAGATGTTGACAACATTATTTCTGTCATCTGTGTTATCTCCATCGTAATCCCAACCTGAAGGTGTTTCTGCTACTGACATACCATTCTGAAAAGCATTTCCATGCCACTTCTTTCCTTTGGGGTCGATGACGCTCACTTCTAGATCGTTCATAAGATGGACATCATTCGATGAATCTGAAGGTGCATCTGTCCAAACTAGACTGATATTCAACGGATGATCGGGATCATCGTACTGCATAGGATATGCAACTTGATCTCCGGTTTCCAGCAGATTTTCTTGATCCTCCACGATAGTATTGACTGGAGGGTCCACGATAGGTGGTAGATATGCTCTTCCCCACCCCTCGTCATAATTTGGGATGTGGGCGGTGTTTCCCGTCGTATCGTTCAAATCCTGTGCCGTGTTGACCAGTAATGACTTTACCATAGCTGGAGACGGCTTTGTCCCATAGGTTGAATTGTACCAGTCGACTACGACAGATGCCGTACCGGCTACGACAGGATTGGACATGGATGTCCCTGAACACCATAGATAATTCGAATCTTGGGTATATTCTCCGTACAGCGTACTGGATCCATCGGGACTTCTAGTAGACAGGATCCCTCTACCCGAAGCTACAACATCCGGTTTGATCCTGTCATCTTCTGTGGGGCCCCTTGAACTGAAATCTGCTATCTCATCTGGATTATCCGCATTAGAACTCGTAAGATAATCATTACCATAGCTATCAAGGTCAGGATGATAGTTCTCCGCTGCACCCACGGTGATAACATTTTTTGCGTTCCCTGGACTGCCGGTAGTTTGAGAGTCCGAACCGGAATTCCCAGCTGATACTGTTATAACCATCGGCTGGTCCCCCCCTTCGTTAATATCTGCATCCCTTACTTTGGTATCGTAGATGCGATCATATGATATGTAATCGCCACTAGTGGATCCACCCCACGAATTCGAATGCACATATACCCCGTTGTCATCTGCGTCCTTGAATAAAGTATCAAAATCTGGGGATCCGAACCCACCGCCGTCATCGAATATCTTCTGAGAAAATAATCGTGCTTCGGGTGCAACACCCTGACCAACGAGATAACTTGTATTCGCATAGGTGGCCCCTCTACCATTATAGGTATCTCCGGCCACTAGGCCCGCACAGTGAGTGCCATGTGCGTGGCCGTCGTGCCATGTTCCTTCACCCGAATAATCGACACCTCCGATCACCCTTCCGGTGAAGTCTTGATGGCCAGCGTCGCCGACTGTTCCGTCTCCTATGCCTGTGTCAGTTATAGAGACGATGATACTGGAGGCGTTATAACCCAACTCATTGGCATAATTTCCAGGGCCGTTATAGGGCGTATCCGGTGCCCAATAACCACCCACTATCTCCGAAGATGTCTCATCATGTAAATGGGGGACGTGATTTTCATCTATACTTAAGACGTTATTGTCTCGGGCAAGCGAGAACAAATCTTTTTTAGATTCCAACTCAATTACAATTGATGAACCGCCGCGGTCTAAAAGTTGGCCCGATATAGCACTGTTCCTGGAGGAAGAGGTGGATGAATCTAATGTTACGATAACCTTTCCCATCTCTATATTTTTATCTATTTTTTGTATCGGTTGATATATTCTAATATCCTCAACGAAGCCTAATTTTTCTACTTCATCGACGTTCGAGGTTAGTGTTCTTACTCGATATTCCATATTATTCATATAATTAAGGATCTCAACATCGTATCTCTGTAACTCGTCTAACCATCTCCCCTGGGTAGGACCTTTCATTTTCAATATATATTGTCCTCTCTCGCCTTTATTGTATTTTTCTAGGTGTAAATTTTTTAGTTCATCCTTTTCCAAATATAGAACTCTAGAATCAGAAGATGTCGAGTCTAGTCTTCCTGAAGAACTCTGAAATCTTTGGTGTGAAGATCCTGTTGCCTCTCGCTCTTTTTGCTTAATATAGCCTTCCTTCGCGAGCTCTTTGTCTAGGTATGACTTGCCCCTATTTTGAATAGACTCTTTTCGATAAGGTGAAACATCCGAAGGAACTTGTTTATTCCTATCTGGCCCAGAGTTTGTTTCTCTATCTTTTATAGAGTTAGGCCTCTCAACATCCTCTTTAGCCGAGGACCCTTCTAGTTCGTTCTCGGCTAGGCCCTCTTTCTCGTCCTCTTCACTCACTTCACCGTTCGCTGTTACGAAAGCACTTATACCGGAAAACAACAGCAATACAGCTACCAAAATACTCACTATGGCTATTTTATTATCAGACAGCATATTATTTCCTCTTCGGATTATAATCATAGTGAATATTAATATAAGTTTTGGTTTATTGTATAAGATGACTGTCAATCTACCATCTTTTTCGATCGACTAGAATCAGGGAAGTCCCATAGATCCAAACAAAATATTATTTTCTTCCTATCTACAAGAACTCCCAATCGTCACCTTCTGTATTGGTATGATGTCTAACGACCGGTTTTTTAGAAAATCTTACTGGTTCATATCGACCTTCATTGCTTGATTTTTTCTTCTTTTTTTTCGGTCTCTTGCTCTTACTTTTACTTTTTGTCTTTTTTTGACTGTATTGTATAGGCTTGAGGTCTTCCCATCTTTGTGGTGCATTACCTGATCTTGCTTTCCTTGGGTTATAGTTGAAATTAGAATCAACTAACATTTTCTTTTTATCTTTTGAGTTACTTTTGGATGATGGTAGCTGTGTAACCCTGGAAAGGTCGATATTGATCGTACTGCCAGAACCTGTAACATCTTCTAACTCTCTCTTTTTCTCTACGGAGACCACTCCGCCTACATATCCGAAAATGATGGTTATCAAATAGCTGTTAGGAGAGTAAGGTAAACCTCCTAAAACAGAAGTGAAGAAAGAACTCCAGTATAGCTCTAGAAAACGTACATATGGTGTTAACATCGGTCTTTGGTAAGCCACTGCTAAAATACTGCTGGGCATCTCCAAAACAGATAACACGTTAGCTGGCATCAGATCGTAGGTAAAAGCTAACTGTACTCCAGCGATCGCTGCTAAAGCCAAAACAGCAGCAGCGATACCCTTTTTAGGTCCACCTGTTCTTCGACCACCTACGTATCCGGATATCATAGGTCCGAAAAGAGGCAGCCACCATAGAAGTGCTGACAAAACTAAAGTGTATTTTACACCACTCCAAAAATCGAAAGTAACTCTACCGAACTCTTTGATTTTCTGTTTAGTACCTTTGTTTCTTTGGTTTCCATCATCTTTAACTCTGATTATACCCTGTTCCATAAGTTTCTTGGTCGTTGGGTCGGTTTCCTGCTTTTTTTTTCTAAGCTGCATCCTATCCCACTAGCTCCTTGTTGGTCCGACAAAATGTCTGACATAATATAATAGGATATAGTCATTATTTATAATTTTGGTATATTAAGGGTATTTGTCATACATGAAAGTGATTAGTCATCTACAATAAAACAAATCATTTGATCTTTTCTAAAACATTTTTCACTATCTTCTGATGTTTTTTACCTAGTTCTTTAGCGGTATCTAGTGATTTAGATTGTGAGTAAACCCTGTATTTTGGTTCGGTCCCGGAAGGTCTGATAAGTACCCAACCTTCATCGTAGTATATCTTCAAACCATCGGTGTCATCATACTCTTTTCCTTCAAACTCTTTCTTCAACTGTGACATGAGTTCGTCTTTCATTTCATCTGGACAAGCTATCCCTCTTTTATCCAAAGCATATTTGGGCAATCCATCTACAAGTTCTGAAAGTGGACCGTCAGTTGCAACAATTTCCACGATCTTAGCAGCGGTCAAGCCTGCATCACGGCAGTACTGGTGATCAGCAAATATCAGTCCACCGTTCTCCTCACCACCGAATATCGCTCCTTTCTCGATCATCTCCCTGGCGACTATAGGGGAGCCAACTTTAGTGTATATCAATTCCCCTCCAGCCTCTTCAACAACGTCTTCTACACTGGTAGAAGAACTAACCGGAGTCACTACTAGACCCCCATCATTTTCCTGTACTATCTTTTTAGCCATCAGAGTCAAAGTTTTATCTCCGTGTAGATACCTGCCTTTATCATCGATAAAGATAGTACGATCTGCATCGCCATCATTGGCAATACCCACATCTGCACCTGTTTCTTTTACCAAATCGATAAGGTCGATCAAATTCTCTTCAGTAGGTTCACTGTCATGGCCTGGAAAAGTACCATCCGGTTGGGCATTTAACGTCACTACATCACATCCGAGATCTTTCAATATGTAGGGTGTTGTGTAACAACCAGCTCCATTAGCACAATCGACTACTACTTTCAGATTAGCTTTTTTGATCATACTTTTATTTACCTTAGCCTTAACAGCATCCATGTACATCCTTTTAGAATCGTCTGACGATACCTTACCAACTTCGGACCATTCGACCAATTTAAACTCCTCTGAGAAGTATATCTTTTCTATCTCTTCTTCTTTCCATCTTATGAGTTCGGTTCCATCCCCGTCGATGCATTTTATCCCGTTGAACTGCGGTGGATTATGGGATGCAGTTATAGCCACACCCAAATCTGTATTTTCTCTGGTATACAACTGAATAGCGGGAGTGGGTACTTCTCCTAAGTCGATCACATCGCATCCTGTTGCTGTTAAAGCGGAACAAACAGCGTTCTTTAACATCTCATTGGACAATCTAGTGTCAGTCCCGATAGCAACGCTGCCACCATTTAACCAGGTACCTACCGCTTTACCTAATCTAACCGCTAGGTCTACATTCATATCTTCGTTAACGATCCCTCTAACGCCATTTGTACCGAACAGTTTCGACATCTACTCCACCTCTTCAGGTTTTATCTTCTTCCCTATGAATTCATTCCCTTCTTCGATATATACGTTATCGGATATGATCGAATCTACTATTTTTACATCATCTTCGATTATTACATCGTAACCGATGATGCTGTTCTCGATAACACATCCATCATCGATCTCGACACCGTCGAATAAGATAGAATTCGATATTCTACTATCACCGATAGTGCAGTCTATTCCTATCACTGAATATTCTTCGATTTCGCCTTTGGTGACACTCCTATCTCCAACGAGATACTGTTCACTCATCTCATTCAACAGCACCTCTGTAGCTTTGAAAAAGCTAGAAGGCCTTCCACAGTCTATCCAATATCCCTCAAAATCGAACCCAAACAGGCCATCATCAACGAGTAACGGGAATATCTCACTCTCCATGGATACTTTTTCTCCAGGTGGTATCAAATTAAGAACTTCTGGTTCCAAAATATAGTGCCCCGCATTTATGGTATTAGAAAAGGCTTCCCACGGTTCCGGTTTTTCCTGGAATCTTAATATGCGGTCTTTATCATTCAATTCAAAAATACCGAACTCCTCAGGGTTTTCTACCTCCCATGCAGAGATCGCCCCTACTCCATCCTTTGACCTGTAAAATTCCAAATATTCTTTTAGGTCGATACTTGAAATTATATCTGAATTTATCACAAAAAACGTTTCATCAAGATACTTTTCAACATTCTTCACGGCTCCTCCAGTCCCCAATGGCTTAGGTTCGTCGACGACACGAACCTTTTTATCGATATCAGCCTCTTCAAAATACTTCCTAAGCATGTCTATTTTGTAATTTGCCGCTAGAATAACTTCATCGACCTCATCAGGTAATTGGTCTACGATATGTCGGATCAGTGGTTTATTCAATATCGGTAACAACGGTTTAGGTGTAGTATAGGTCAGTGGTCGCATCCTTGTCCCAAATCCTCCAGACAATATTACTGCTTTCATGATGTGGTATATATAAAGTGATTAAATAAAGATTACGATTTGATTGAAATACTGATCCAAACTTAGTATGTCACTTTATGTTAACAGCAATATCCAAGGCTACAGCACCCTCTTCTAAAGCTGCAACTGGATTAAGATCGATATCCTGGATACCTTTTACAAAATATATTAACTCGCTGAGCTTAGATATCATCTCTGCTACGGACTTCACATCTTTTCTTTCTTTGCCTCTAGCACCGATCAATATCGAGAATGATTGGGTTTCATGGATCATCTCGCATGCTTCTTGTGTACTTATGGGTGCCACTCTAAAAACGACATCTTTCAGCAGTTCAACGTAAATCCCACCCATGCCGAACATTACAACCGGACCAAAAGAAGGATCCATCATACCGCCTAAGATCACTTCCTCGCCTCCATCGATATGTTCTGCAACTGATATTCCTCTAACTTTAGCATCCGGTTTTTTGTTTCTCACCTGAGTGCATATGGATTCGTATGCATCTACGAATTCATTTTCATCCTTGATACCGGTCCTTACTCCACCTACATCCATCTTGTGTAAGATATCCTCCGAAACGATCTTGAGAACAACTGGGTATCGTATTTCCTCAGCGACTTTAACACCCTCGTCGATGCAGTGAACGACTTTACCACGTGCAATGGGTATATCTGCTAATTCAAGTATCTCCCTTGCCTCATCTTCTAAAAGCATTGATCTTTTCTGGTCCCTTACTTCTTTAATGATCTCTTGAATCGGGCTGTAATCTATATCCCACTGCTTCTCAACTGTATCATCTAGCATCTTAAAATCTCCCTTATACGAACCTCATCCGCAACTCATATTCACCGTATCTTCTCTTCTTTTCTATGTCGTAACCCATCTTCTCGAATACTTTGAGCATCTTTTTGTTGTCCGCTAAAACTTCAGCAGTAAATCCGTACAAACCTTGATTCTTAGCTATCATAGTCAGATATTCTACTAATGCTGACCCGATACCTATACTCTGGTATTCGTCTCTGATCATCACGGATATTTCAGCAACGTTCTGGCCCTCCTTGATACGATAGTCAGCCTCACCTACCATCCTATGGGGCCCTTCTATCTCCGGATCGATTACCACTATGGCCATCTCCTTATTGTAGTTGATCTGTACGAACTCTTGTCTTCTATCATGATGCAGATCCTTACGGGTGCTCATGAAACGTTTGTACCTGCTTTCATCAGATAATGAGTAGAATAGATCTTTCAGTAGCTCGTCATCAGTTGGTTTCATAGGCCTGAATATGTATTCTTTGCCATTTATTGTTTTGATAGTTTCGAGTTCATCAGGGTATCTTCCTCCTTCATCTAAAACAAGGATCTGATCCTGGTATACAAGATGATGTTCTTTCGCCTTTCTAAGTAGTTCTTCCCTGAATTTGGGGTGTGCAATATTGATCAATTCCATAGCTCTCTGGCGTATGTTCTTACCTTTCAGGTATGCTACACCGTATTCAGTTATAACATATTCAACATCCCCTCTCGTTGTTACTACACCGGCGCCTTCATTAAGAGATGGGACTATCCTGGAAACTTTACCATCCTGGGCCGTAGATGATAAAGCGATGATAGATTTACCATCTTCAGCATAACCTGCACCCCTCATAAAATCAGCATGCCCACCGATACCGCTGTAGAAACTGTATCCCAAAGAGTCGGCACATACCTGTCCGGTTAAATCCACCTGAAGTGCGGTATTGACAGCGGTCATCTTGTAATTCTTAGCTATGACAAAGGGATCATTTGTATAATCCGTTGGTCTGAGTTCTATCCCTGGATTATCGTCAACAAAATCGTAAAGATCTCGAGTACCCATCAAAAAAGAGGCTATACTTTTCCCTTTATGGATGCTCTTTTTTTGGTTAGTAACTATTCCCCTTTCGATCAAATTAGCGAGTTCCTCAGAGAGCATCTCTGTATGTATGCCCAAATCTTTTTTGACATCCAAATGTTCCAAGATAGCATTGGGAACCGCTCCGTATCCTATCTGGATAGTAGCACCATTTTCGATCAACCTACTCACATTTCCCGCAATCTCCTCAGCAGTTTTTCCAGAAACTACAGGATCGAATTCCAGAAGGTTTTCCTCATGATGAACCAAATAATCTACATCATTAGCATGAATAAAACAGTCACCGTGGACTCTTGGCATTTTTGGATTGACTTGAGCTATAACCATCTTAGAATTTTCAATAGCAGATTTTATAATATCAACTGCCACACCTAAACTCATCCATCCATGTTCATCGGGAGGAGATACCTGTATCAACGATACGTCCAGGGGGACTCTTCCTGTTTTGAAAAGTTTAGGTATATCTCTCATGAAGATAGGGGTGTAATCCGCTCTTCCCTCTGAGACTGCATCCCTGGTATTATCATCGACAAAGAACGCATTATGCCTAAAATTATCTTCGAATTTTTCCTCCGTATATGGAGCCACTCCAAGAGTTTGGATATGAAATATTTCAGTATCGGTAAATTCCGATGCCAATTCGGTCAATTCTTTAACTAAATATTGAGGTTCTGCTGCTCCAGAACCGACGAATATTCTATCACCTCTCCCGATTTTATTTAACGCATCTCTAGCTTCTACATAATCTATATCATATGTCATGTATTTCACACTCTATCATCAAAAAGACTTCCGAGAGTTTACTTAACTCTTTCTATTTCACTCAAGATCGATCTTTATCCTAGGGGTGATGTCTTCTTTGATCCTTTCTATCTTAAAATCATCTTCGATAGTGGTTATCTTATCCATACGTTCTATCCTTCTAGCAGCCTCGTAGGTATCCAATGGAACTGATATTAAAGGAATTCCAGCCCTATCTGCTCTAGAAATGATATTGCTAGGCGGTATGATATCATTGGTCAAGATCACTCCAGATGTTTCTTCATCTAAAGAAGCTAAAACAACATCTGATCTGTCACCACCTGTTATGACCAGTTTCCTTCTCTTTTGGTAGTGTGGGTTCCTAACTATCTCTTCGGCACTCATGGCACCGACGAAGACATTCTCAACTAGGTTGTTTAAACCACTTTCACCGGCAACAACTTTACCAAATAACATGTCATTTATGAAACTCACTCTTGTCAAAGATAGGTCCTTTATCTCAGGTATGATCCCTAAAACATCCATACCAAGTGACTCTATTTCACCAACCGCGAAATTTTCTATATCTTCAATCGATTCAACCTTGTTCAAAACCACACCCTTCACAGGTATGTCTTGGGCCTGGAAATGTTTCGAAACGGTGTGAAGGTCATCGATCATGCTAGTGCGGTTCCCCGTTGCAACGATGATTATCTCTGAATCAGTGTACCTGTATAAAGAAACAGGATCAAGATTTATAGATGAGCCAACACTCCATTCCTTGCCCGTTTCGATTATAACGCTGTCCTTGGTTTTTCTCATCTCTTCTATCCTATCTTGTATCTTACTTTCGATAGTTTTCTCGTCATAAGCATACTTTATTTTTGAGTGGTCGAAACCTATACAGAACTTTTCATAATCCTCTTCTAAGTTCAATATATTTTTGAAAAGTTTTGCGTCATAATCGATGAGTCTTTTTTTCTTATAAATCGGTCTGTCCCCAAAGGGTTTCAAATAATTGAAAGTACCTTCATTCAAAAGCGCTATAGCCAAACCTACAGTTGTTTTACCCGCATCGGGTCTAGTTGAAGCTATTATGAGATTTTTCATTTTTCTATCACCTTTCTTTTTATTGATACAGCAACATCTACAGACTTTGCACCTTTACCTTGATCGAAAGCCTTGATCGGATTTAGGTCAATTTCTGATATCTCGTCCACTTCATCCATCAAAAAGGACATCCGATATATAATATCTGCCAAGGCATCTAGGTCTTTTCTTGTTTGACCTCTGGCACCCACTAGAACTGGGAATGCATTGATCTCTCCGATCATCCTCCTTGCTTCCCTTTTGGATACGGGAGCTACTCGGAAGACGACATCTTCTAAGATCTCTACGTAAACTCCCCCTAATCCAAACATGACCATAGGTCCAAAGGAGTTATCTCGAGTACCCCCAATGATGGTCTCCTCCCCACCTTCAAGCATCTCTGCAACGGATATACCCCGAATATGTGCATCTGGATATTTGTTTTTACAGTTGGAGTATATCGCCTGGTAAGCATCTACTACTTCTTTCTCATTTTCTAAATTTAACGCTAATCCACCTGCATCAGATTTATGGATTATATCCTCGGAAACGACCTTTAACACCACAGGATAACCTATTTCTTCAGCAGCTTCTACCGCCCCTTCAAGTGTGTTTACAACTTTACCTTTAGCGATCGGGATGCCTGCCATGTCTAATATCTCCCTAGCTTCGTCCTCAAGAAGATTGATACGACCGTCTTCGACTACTTCATTGATAACTTCCTTTATACCTTTGACATCTATATCAGGTTCTTCCATTTCTTCCATTTCTTGCATCCTCTCAAGGTATCTTTTGCGTTCGTATAACGCACCTAACGACGACATGGCTTCATCGGTTTCAGTGTAAGCCGATATCTTATTTTTTCTCATCCATTGTACACAATCATAGGCTTCTTCCCCTCCTGTGAAAGTATAAACCGCTGTTTTTTCGTCACCAAATTCGTCATGGATCTCCTTTATAGCTTTTGCGACTTCGTCATCGTCAGTGGTACCTGTTTCACAATACAAACCGACCACTGCTCCGATCTCGTCACTCTCAAAGGCTTTCCTCAAAGCATTTTCATATTCTTCCTTACCGGCTTGACCTGTTATATCGATGGGGTTCTTAGTGGATCCAAAAGGAGGTATGGTATCTTCGAAAGTCTCTTTTAAAAATGTCTGGTCATCTAATAACTCCACACCATACTTCTCGGCTGCATCGGCACTGAGAACACCTATGCCTCCTCCGTTGGTCACGACTACGACTTTGTCATTTTTAGGTAAGGGTGTGTTAGAAAAGGCCCTTGACCAGCTGAAAGCTTCGTTAAGAGTATCTGCTCGTAAGATACCCGCCTGCTTGAAGGCAGAACTGAAAACTCTATCTGAACCAGCTAAAGAACCAGTATGTGAGGCGACTGCAGTAGCTCCTTTCTCAGAACGGCCCGCTTTGATAACAATAACAGTTTTCTCCGGAGGGATATCTTTTTCCACTTTTTCGATAAATTCACGACCGTTTTGCAGTCCCTCCATGTATATCATGATCACTTTGCTCTCATCATCGTCCGAAAAATAATCGATAAGGTCCATATCATCGATATCTGATTTATTACCAACACTCACGATAGCTGAAAGACCCAGGTACTGCATGGCTGTTTTACCTATCATGGCAATACCTAGTGCACCACTCTGGGATATCAACGCGATCTCTCCACTAGCAACCTTTGATGGACCAAAAGTTGCGTTTAAATCCACTTTTGAAGAATAGATACCGAACACATTTGGACCGAGTATCCTCATGCCGTGTTTACCAGCCTCTTCAACTATGAGATTTTCTTCCTCAGTATTTCCGATCTCTGAAAATCCTGAGGTGATGACTATCGTATGTTGTATTCCTTTTTCTCCTAATTTTTGGATAGCTTCTTTAACGTATTTGGCAGGTATTACGATGATTCCAAGGTCTATACCTTCCGGAAGTTCTTCTATAGATTCGTAAACTTGTTTTCCATATAACTCCCCACCCTTAGGATTTATAGGATAAACTTTACCACGATATCCCGAGCTAACAATGTTCGAAAGTAAAATGTTCCCGACTTTCCCTTTTTTACTAGATGCACCAACGATCGCGATGGATTCGGGCTCAAAAAGCGGGTCAAGACCTTTCTTTTTTTCGACCATCAAATTCCGCAGTAAGACAGGACCTTTATATGACTTTCGGAAATTTATATTGTGATAAATAAGAATAACGGCGATATAAAGTTTTGAAATTTTTTTAATCCATATTCATTTCGACGATATCGATAGTTCAAATAAAGTCTGATGCGAACTTTTTAAATATTTTTTACCTTTTAACCCATTTATGACATTCATAAACCTACTAGAAACCATACTACCATATATAAGCGGATTGTGGACACTTCCTTGGATCATTGTGGGTATAGTTGTTTCATATCTGTTAGCAAAACCATTTGGACAAGAATATATAGATAAAGTGATGAAAAAAGTTGGTTTGGTGTTATTGTTTGTTTTTATCCCTTTGTTGATGTTCAGAATATTTTTAAATATCACTTTTGGAAGAAAAGAACTCGTATTTACTGGAGTAACTATTGGCGTTCTAGCTTTCATGTATCTACTGGCATACTTCCTTGGCCATGTAGAATCAAAAAAATTAGAGCTTAAAGGTATGAAGAAAAGGATATTCTTAAAAACAGTATTGACCAACCAGGGTAGGAGTGCTGCCTTTGTGGGAGGTGCTCTGCTCGCGATAGATGCTTGGGCAATACCAGCAGCTATATACATTGCATTTGTAGGAGTGGGGCTCTTTGCAGTTATACCTTACGTACTTTCAGTCATGCACAAGCATGAAAGAAAAAATAATCTGAAAGAAGAATCCTCACTTTTACCATGGTATTTAAGATTATATCCGTGGTATCTACTCTCTTTCATCGTAGCTGCTATTGTAGTCCATCATATAACAGGCATCGATATCGCAGCGTTAGGCAACGGAGGGACTGTTTTACATTTCATTACTGCTCTAACGATACCCGCTGCTTTATATTACGTAGGCTCAGGGGTTCATCCCTCAGATTTGAAATTAGATGAAATGAAGAAGATGATCCTACCACAAAAAAATGATGAAAAAAAAGATTTCGATTGGGCTGTAGGACGTAATGCTTTTTTGACCACTATGGTGTACACGCCTATAATTTTAGCACTTGTATTCACACCATTAATGTTATTGGAAATAATACCAAAACCATGGTTTGCCGTTATAGTCATAAACTCAATCCTTCCTATAACCAGCACTAATATGTTCCTATTGCCATACGGTTTAAATGCCAAAGGAACGGCTCTCTCGGTCACGTGGACAACTGTAATATCAGTTCCACTAGTACTAATATTGATACCTCTATTATCTACTATACTTTAAAAACCGAGTGGTGACCCAAAATGCTTCGTAATTGATATGTGTACAGCGCCGTTGGTAAGCATGGGATTCAGATCCGAATATGGATGCATATAAAATAATAAGATTGATATATCCTGAGATTGTTTTAGAATCTGGGTAATTATGAAGATATTGATCTCCTTTTATTCAAGGACAGGAACGACTAGGAAAGCAGCAGAAGATATTGAAGATGCATTGATTGTACAAGATGTAAAAGTCAAAACTGAAGAAGTAATAGATAAGAAAGATCGGGATGGGAAGACAGGATATGTCATAGCAGGTAAAGATGCCATGATGAAAAAAGAAACTGAGATCGAGGAAGTATCTTACGATCCTGAAAATTTTGATATGTTGATCGTAGGTACACCAGTGTGGGCAGGGAAAATGACACCGGCGATCCGTACATATATGGAAAAGTACAAAGACGAAATCGATCATGCTGCATTTTTCTGTACACATGGTGGAGGTGGAGAATCTAAAACTTTCGATGATATGAAAGAAATAGTTGGAGAGCCAAGAGAAGTTTTGAGTTTAAGAGATAAAGAGGTCAAAGAGAGGGAACATTTAGACGATATCTCTAATTTTAGCGAGAGAATTTTGTAATTCTGCTTTTCGAAAAACTTATAATCATTCTCTATACTCAGTGGTTTAAGATAAAATTCAAGGTGGAAATATATGTTCAACAAAAAAGCTCAATTGATGAAGAGGGACGAGATCAGAGAGGTACAGGAAGAAAAGATGCTAAAGATGGTGAAGTATGCCTATGAGAACGTTCCTATGTATAAGAGGAGATTCAAAAACGAGGGCATAACACCAAAGGACATCAAAAGTCTAGAGGACGTACATAAAGTCCCTTTCACTGTAAAAGATGATCTAAGAGACCACTATCCTTATGGGATTTTGGCAGTTAATAAAGATGATGTAGTCCGATTTCATGCTTCGAGCGGAACTACGGGAAAACCGACGGTCGTTTCTTACACTCGTAACGACATGGAAACATGGAACAATCTGATGGCAAGATGTTATTCTGCAGCTGGAGTTGAACCATCTGATATAGTTCAGAACGCATACGGATATGGATTGTTTACAGGTGGTTTAGGTTTCCATCAAGGCGCTGAAGAACTTGGATGTGCGGTTTTACCTACATCGACAGGAAACACAAAAAAACAGATCCAGATGATGAATGACTTCCAGACCACGGTTCTTGCTTGTACACCATCATATGCCATCTATCTCGCAGAGGCGGCTCAAAAACATGGATTTGACCCACGCGAGGACTTTAATCTTAGAGTTGGAATGTTCGGTGCGGAACCATGGAGTGAAGAAGCCAGGACAAGTATCGAAGATTCATTTGGATTGAATGCACAAGATGTCTATGGAATGTCTGAACTTTATGGTCCCGGTGTAGCAGTTGAATGTCCGTATCAAAATGGACTGCACATATGGGGAGACGAATTCTATGTGGAAACTATCGATCCAAATACAGGAGAGGTACTTCCAGAAGGAGAAAAAGGGGAGATGGTTTTCACTATGCTTTCCAGAGAGGCTATGCCATTATTGAGGTATAGAACAAAAGATATCGCGACGATAGAATATGAAGAGTGTGAATGCGGTAGATATCATCCAAGGATAAAGCGAATAGAGGGTAGAAGCGACGATATGCTGATCGTTGGTGGTGTGAACGTATTCCCAAGTCAGATCGAAGAAGCTTTATTAGAGACTGAAGGGATCGGAGAGCACTATCAGATTATCGTTGACAGAGATGTTTTAGACAAACTTTTCGTTAGGGTCGAAGTTGACAGAGAATATTATAGTTCAGGCGAGTATGACGAAGAAGAATTACTGGAGAGGACTTCTGAAAACATTACCGCTATACTAAATATAAAAGCTAGAGTAAAACTCTTACCTCCAGGAACACTACCACGAACAGTAGGCAAGGCAAAAAGAGTCCTGGACCTTAGAGAAGAGGAAGGTAGTATAGAAGAACTATAGACCTACAAAACCCTTTATTTTTATATTTTTACAAACAACTTTAGATATGACAAAATTCATCGCATATTAAAAAACTAAATCTAACAAGGAGAAAATAATGAATGAGGGTCATCTGCTAAGAAGGATTATTCATTCTATGACATGGATAGTTTTAGTTTATTACCTATTACCTGAACAGATCTTTGGGTACTATAAAAGGTCATTACTGATAATTTTAGTTGTTTCGATTTTAGCATTCGAAGGATTACGGTTGTATAATGAATGGCACATCTTCGGGATGAGGGATTATGAAAAGAAGCAGATAGCCGCTTACGCATGGGCCACCATGGCGGCGGGTATTGCCCTAGTATTGTTTCCCATGCATCTGAATATGGTTTGTTTTATCGGAATGGGTATGGTGGATCCTCTTATCGGCGAATTGAAGTACCATGCCCCTGAGTTCTATCCTTATGTACCTCTTCTTACTTGGGGAATTATTGGAATTATAATATTATATCTTGTCACCCCATACTCATTTGCTTTGATTTTGCTAATGTCTATAATTGGTTCTATTACCGCGATCTCTGCAGAATATCCTTCGATCATTATCGATGATGATTTTCTTATGGTGATAGTACCCTTGATTGTACTATACTTAATAGATATCATAATAATATCATAATAATATTGAGGGTTTATTTTTTCAAAAGGATTATTATAGAAGATGACTTTATGTCATTTTAGATATCATGAAAGATCAGATATTAGAATGGTTAGACGAGGATGACAGAGAATATAAGGTCAGTGACCATCCTAAATTAGAATGGATGATACAATTAAAGCACGGGAATAGAACTGTATTACTAGGAAAACCCCTGAGATACATAGACAGAATCGAAGTCGTTTATAAATTAAATGTGAGTGATGATCACAAAAAGGTCATCCAAAAATTGGATAATAAACAAAGAAATAATTTTGAAAAGGCTATGGTTATGCTTTTAGCAGTGGATTCAGCCATATATAATGTCCATCGTGATAAAAACAAGTTGCCTGATTCAATTATCATTAAAAAGCACATATATGTGGGGGATATCAACAAGACCATACTTTTCGATGCTATTCAAAAAGTGGTCAACATGGGGATGAGAACGACAATTCACTTCCAATCATTAGGGGGAGCAGTTCCTCAAGAGGATGAGATGTCATCATCCAAAACAGGACCATCGTTGTACAGGTAAAAACTTATATATATGAAAAGAACATGAAGGCCAACTACTATGCCCCGCAAACCAGGAAGGATGTATCGCGAAGTAAAAGGTCAAAGCTACACCAGAAAGAAGTACATAGGTGGAACTCCGCATGTCCGTGTAGGTCAATTTACGATGGGCAACAGGAAAGCTGATTTTGACCTCGAAGTCACTCTTCGTGTCGAGGAAAAGTGCCAGATAAAAGATGATGCTCTTGAAGCCGCACGTGTCGTGCTAACACGTTACTTAACAAAGAATGTGGGCGAGGGAAATTTCAGAGCTAAGATATTGATCTATCCCCATCATGTTTTAAGAGAAAACAAACAGGCAACAGGTGCAGGGGCTGACAGGCTGTCGGAAGGTATGAGAAGGTCTTTCGGTAAAACCGTAGGTAATGCAGCTAGAGTCAAATCTAACCAACCTGTAATCAAAGTATGGGTAGATGAGGACGATGAATATTCTGCCAAAGAAGCCCTTAGAAAGGCATCGATGAAACTGCCTTCTCCTTGTAGACGGAATGTTAAACAGGCTCAATAATTCAATTTTTACTCTGTTTTAACGTAACCACCCATCACAACAGCAACGGTGGCGTTTGAATGTTTAAGCACACGTTCTGTAGTGCTACCTAAAAAGAATTGAGTAAAACCTGAAAGACCGTGACTACTGATATAGATTATATCCCTTTCACCAGCGATCTTATTGATCTCTTTGTAAGGTTTCCCTTCCTCTATTTTTATTTCGAGTTCAACTCCCATCTTTCGTGCTATATCTTCCACATCTTGGAGTGCTTTATCACCTGTTTCCTTTAAACCATGTTTTGCTGATTCCTTTATGCTCGCATGATGTAAACCTTGATATTCTGAAGTATCAAGTACATAGACCGCCACTGCTTTAACCCTTAAGGATTTAGCCATCTGGAGTCCTTCCATAACACCCTTTTTAGCGATATCCGATCCATCAGTGGGAATAACAACTTTTTCGTACATATTATCAACAATATAACAATTGTATAAATATCTATCACAAAAATCGATGATAGGACATCCGTTCTTAAACCAATACATTTTTAAAGTAAACGTTCCTAACGACATTCGGTTACTATGACTGAAGATGAACAAGAAGGGGAAGGCAATGATTATGAAGATTTATTGAATAGAGCTAGAAAAGACCTTCCTGATGAAATATCAAATCATTCAAGATTCGAGATTCCTAAAATAGATGCCATGATAGAAGGTAACACTACTATCTTGAGAAACTTTACAGATATATCTAATAAACTTAATAGAGAACCAGAAAAATTATTAAAATACTTACTCAGAGAGTTGGCTACCGCAGGGGATAGAGAAAATGAACGAGTAGTATTCAAGGGTAAAATCAATCCTCGGAAGATCAGAGACAAGATCGAAAGTTATGTTGAAAAATACGTATTATGTTCAGAATGTGGTCGTCCAGATACCCGTTTAGTCAAAGATGGACGTATTACGATTCTTGAATGTGACGCATGTGGAGCCCATAGGCCGGTCAGAGGGAAAAAGAAAAGAGTCCATAAAACTGCTGAATCTGAACGTATTGAAGAGGGTGGAATATATGAGGTGAGAATACAGGATATAGGCAGTAAAGGCGACGGAGTTGCTAAGGTTGGGAAATATATCATATATGTACCGGGAACTACCAAAGGTGAAGAAGTCAAGATACGTGTGAATAGTGTAAAGGGCACAATGGCCTTTGCCAGCAGATTGTAAAGGTGTAAATTTTGGATAGAAAATATCTTCCTGTCGTTGCAATCGCCTGCTTGATGGTTATAGTCCAGATAGGAGCAGTAGCTATAGTAAATCTTTATCCTCAAGAATATCAGGCATTTGGTGAAAATGTTGACGATCCTACTAATCCACTCATTTATATAGCATTCATAATCATTTTTACAGGAATAATGTTGGCAGTCATGAAATATACAAAAGGTAAATTCATCCAGTATGCGATATTAGGTGTGGTAGGCCTCACTATATTTTATGTCGCATATCCCGTATTGTTCCACTTCATGCCTTATTTCTTAAAACTAGGTGGATTCTCATTGGATATGCCTTTAACAATTTCCATATTTCTAGCTATTTCTCTCACGTATACATTGTATAAATTCCCAGAATGGTACGTGGTCGATAGTATTGGCATCGTTATGGGGGCTGGCATTGCAGGTATTTTCGGTATGAGTTTCGGGATATTACCTGTTTTCGTTTTACTTATCGTTTTGGCGATCTATGATTTCATTTCAGTATACAAAACCAAACATATGATATCATTGGCATCAGGAGTCATGAAGATGAAGCTGCCTGTGGTACTGGTGATACCTAAAAAACTAAATTATTCATTTTACAAAAAAGAAGGTATAATGCAGGAGATCGATAAAAAAGAGAAAAGAGATGCGGTGTTCATTGGATTGGGAGATCTGATAATACCCGGGATCTTGGCAGTCGCTGCTAGTTATCATCTCCCAGGGATGATCGTAGCCGGATTTTATGCTCCGTTCCTAGTGGTTCTCGGATGCATAGTCGGTTCCGTTATAGGTGTTTTAGTTCTTATGAGGTTCGTTTTGAAAGGAAACCCCCAAGCCGGGTTACCTCTTTTGAACTCCGGGGCTATATTGGGATACGTAGTTTCGTATCTTATCGTGTATCAAGAACTCACATTAGGGATGTCTTTTGTTTGGTAATTATCTTTGTTAAGGTTGTGTAGACTTTTTATAATTGAAATCACCTTCAGTACTTAGATGGCAGATAAGGAAAAAGTGGCCTCAAGATACGACAAGTGGAATTCATTCTACGACAAAATAGACAATTTTCCTGTTATCGGTAGACCACAAAAAAAATGGAAAAGTCAAGCCATTGAGTATTTAGACATATCAGGTGATGAGAGAGTCCTTGACATCGGGACAGGTACTGGACAGATATTGACAGAGATTTCATCGTATCTAGATAAAGGAAAAGTTATCGGCACCGATATCAGTAAAGGTATGCTTCGAAGATCTAAAAGACGTATCGAGAAAGAAAAGATCGGTGAGATTGCAAGTGTAAGATACGATGATATAGAAAATTCCCGGTTCCCAGATAACTACTTTGATAGGATCATAGCTACTTTTACTTTTACGACATTACCTAACCCTAAAAAATCTGCAGAAGAATGTTCTAGAATATTAAAGAAAGATGGGAAAATGATAGTACTCGATACCGGTAAACCCACTAATAAAGCGGCGTTTCTCTTCTTCATACCCATGATGCTGTCAGCAAAACTTTTCGGTAGGACCCATATGGATAGGGATATAGAAAATATATTGAAAGCTGATTTCGATGTTAAAAGAATCAACAGTCACATGATAGGTATGGTTTATACCCTGAAATGTGAAATTAAAAAATAAATAAAGGGTTTTGTGGAAGGGTTTATTCGTTGACCATTTCTCGGATCTCTTCTACGATATCTGGGTTTCTTAGAGTGGATGTATCTCCAGCGGATTCACCTTTTTCAAGTTTCTTGAGGATCCTTCTCATGATCTTTCCAGATCTTGTTTTTGGTAGGTCGTCTGTGAATCTCACGGCTGCTGGTTTACCGATCGGACCGATGATCTTTCCGACATGGGCCCTTAGTTCACTTGCCAATTCATCAGATGCTTCACGACCCGATTCTAAGATCACGTAAGCGATAGGAACTTGTCCTTTCACTTCATCCGGTTTTCCAACAACTGCAGCTTCAGCAACTGCTTCGTGGTCCACCAGTGCACTTTCCATCTCCATGGTGCTGAGTCTGTGTCCTGCAACGTTCAAAACATCATCAATCCTACCTACAACCCAGAAGTATCCATCTTCGTCTATTCGAGCACCGTCTCCTGCGAAATAGATATCGTCCTCGTACTCTGACCAGTATGTTTCTACGTATCTCTCCGGTTCTTTGTAAAGTGTTCTCAGCATAGACGGCCATGGTCTCTTGATAACCAAATATCCTCCTTGGTTAGCTTCAAGGCTTTTTCCAGCGGCATCGTATATGTCAGCTTTTAAACCTGGGAAAGGATGTGTTGCACTGCCCGGTTTCAAATCGGTTATTCCTGGTAAAGGTGTGATGAGCATCATACCGGTTTCGGTCTGCCACCATGTATCCACGATCGGACATTCTCCTCCACCGATGACCTCGTGGTACCATTTCCAAGCTTTAGGATTGATCGGTTCTCCAACGGAACCTAAAACCTTCAAACTTGATAGATCATGGTTGTCAGGATATTCTCTACCCCACTTCATGAACAATCTGATTGCTGTCGGTGCTGTGTAAAGTTTGGTAACGCCGTATTTCTCTATTATCTGCCAGAATCTGTCTTTTGTAGGTGTATCCGGTGCTCCTTCATACATCAATGTGGTTGTTCCATTGGCTAATGGACCATAAACGATGTAACTGTGACCTGTGATCCAGCCTATATCAGCTGTACACCAGTAAATATCGTCGTCTTTGATGTCGAAAACATAGTTGTGAGTTGCGGATGTTCCTGTTAAATATCCTCCAGTAGTATGTACAACTCCCTTCGGTTTACCCGTTGTACCGCTTGTGTACATCAGGAAAAGCATATCCTCAGCGTCCATCTTTTCAGGTTCACATTCAGCGGATTGATCTTTTACTAAATCTTCGTACACGACATCTCTGCCTTCTTTGTATTCAATGTCATCTCTTCCGATTCTTTCAACCGATATCACTTTTTCGACGTTAGATGCACCTTCTAACGCTTCTTCGGCGTTCTCCCACATGTTGATTACTTTACCTCTCCTGTAATATCCATCGGCGGTAACTAGGAATTTTGATTCAGCATCATTCATCCTCTCTCTCAGTGCTGAAGGTGAAAAACCCCCGAAAACAACACTATGTGGCGCACCGATCCTGGCACAAGCAAGAAGGCCGATAGCAAGCTCTGGGATCATCGGAAGATAAAATGTTACGATATCTCCTTTTTTAACTCCCATCTCTTTGAGACCATTCGCAAACTTTGAAACCTCATCTTTCAATTCCGAGAAAGTGTACTTTCTTGTTTCGTCTGTCGGTTCTCCTTCCCAGATAAGGGCGGTCTTATCGCCTTTTCCATTTTCAACATGTCTATCCACACAATTATATGCTGCATTTATTTTACCATTTACAAACCATTCAGCATGAGGTGGATCCCATTTCAACACTTCGTCCCACTTTTCATACCAATCGAGTCTTTCGGCAAGGTCAGCCCAAAACTCCTCGTAGTTCTCTTCAGCGTACTTGTAGATCTCTGGATCGCTCACGTTCGCTTGTTTTTTGAACTCCTCAGAAGGTGGGTATATATCCTTACCTTCCATTCTTGATTCGATATGACTTTCTTCTTCTGTCATTTTAAACACCTATATATCTAACTATTCTATCTGTAATGAATTACTATATAGGT
Source organism: Thermoplasmatota archaeon (assembly GCA_051745305.1). Taxonomy (GTDB): domain Archaea; phylum Thermoplasmatota; class Thermoplasmata; order Halarchaeoplasmatales; family Halarchaeoplasmataceae; genus Saliniplasma. Next base: position 913 of record JBNJDY010000023.1, on the reverse strand, counting down.
AATTTTTGGTTGGGAATCGGTATATGTCTGAATATAAATAATAAATATAATATGACCATTGTTCTAGATGGTGTGAATTCATGAACAATATTTTCGTAACCGGGGCATCTAGATCTGGAAAAAGCACTTTAGTTCAACAGATTACTGAAGAGATGGATTTGAAGATAGAGGGGATAAGAACGCCGGAATTAAGAAGAAATAAGCGTAGAGTCGGTTTTAAATTGGTGAATGTGGCAACAGGTGAAAAGGGAATACTCGCTCATATTGAACAAGATGAAGGTCCTAGATTGAGTAAATACAGAGTCAATATGGATGACCTTGAAAAGTTCACAGAAAAGTGTTTGAAAAATATCTCTTCGGAAACGGATCTGGTTGTAATAGATGAAATAGGAACCATGGAACTTTTCAGCGATAATTTTACAGATGCAGTTATAGATATTTTAGAATCAAATCTCCCTGTATTAGCTGTTCTACACCGGAACTACGTTTCGAATTTTAATAAATACGGGACGGTATATCAGTTGGATAACGATTCCGAAAAAGTCAAAATCGATATAGAAAATAGATTAACAGAGATGTTATCTCAAAACAAAAGGTAACCAAAAACTTAAACACTTCCTTTACATTACTCTTCTCCCGTGAATTAAGTATGACGAAGTTTATAATTGTCACGGGCGGTGTTTTATCAGGTCTAGGGAAGGGAGTCGTAACATCTTCTCTCGGGAAATTGTTAAAAGCCAACGGATTTTCGGTTACTGCTATAAAAATAGACCCATATCTTAACTGTGATGCAGGGACTATGAATCCTTTTGAGCATGGTGAGGTATTTGTTTTAGACGATGGGACTGAAGTTGATTTAGATCTTGGGAATTATGAGAGATTTCTAGATATAAACTTGTGTGGAGACGATAAT
>JBNJDY010000022.1:0-24547 GCA_051745305.1 Thermoplasmatota archaeon | reverse complement strand
AAAAATAGTTGAACTCCACCTCTTTGGCCCATAACTATATAAGGGAGCAGGGTAAGGCGTTGTTACGATATGATAAATGTAGGAGGTGAAATCTGTATGAAAGGTGAAGTAAAGTTCTTTAATAACATGAAAAATTTTGGATTCATTAAACCTGACGAAGGCGATGAAGATCTATTTGTTCATAGCAGCGATATAGAAGATAGCTATTTGAGCGAAGGCGATATAGTCGAATTCGAAACTGAACAGAGTGATAGAGGTCCTAGAGCTATTAATGTTAAAAAGGTCGAGTAAGTATTTTAGTTAGTACCTGTTTTCCAAGTACTGATTTTAAACCCTACTTAAGAAAATATTTTCTTTTTTTATTTTTACAATATATGGATCAACTCTGATACACAGTTTAGTTTCATACGAAACTAATATATACAATAGTTTCATACGAAACTAATAATCATGCCTAATGAAGACGATTCTATTTATTCTAGACTCAAACAAAAGATGGGTCGACCTGGTAAAGACGAGATATTAGAAGGTAATATAATCACGGTCATGTTCAAGCTAGGCTGGCCTATAATGGTGGCCACGTTTCTCAGGACTCTTTACAATCTAGTAGACACGATATGGCTGGGTCGATTACCGGGTGATGAGGCCTCCTATTCCGTAGCTGCTACAAGCCAGGCTTGGTCCGTAGTTTTCATAATTATGTCATTAGAGATAGGTATGGGTATCGCAGCCCTGGCTCTGATCTCCCAATACACCGGAGCGAAGAAGTATGAGAAAGCATCGGAATATGCAGGACAACTTTACTTTATAGTCATCATTCTGTCCATCGTTTTGGGGATCGTTGGTTACTTCTCCAGTCCTTACCTATTAGACATTCTTACAGGACATGGACCAGAAGCTGTAGAGTTAGCGGATTATGGAACTAGATATTTACAGATCATATTTCTAGGCATACCCGCCATGTTCTTATTTTTCGCTTTTATGTTCATATTGAGGGGATGGGGCGATAACATCACGCCTATGAAGATAGTGGCATTTACTGCTACGCTCAATATGATCATCGATCCTATCCTGATATTCGGATCAGGTACCGCGGTAAGTCTAGGGCCATTGACTTTCACTGTTCCCACATTTTTTGGTTATTCAATACCTAAAATGGGTATAGAAGGAGCAGCTTATGCAACTATTGGAACGAGAGCAATAGGAACGGTCTACTCGATCTATCTTATGTTTTCCGGTAAATTAGGTATACATGTGAAACCATCTTACCTCGTACCCGACTTTACTAAAATCAAGCAGTTCATAAAAGTGGGCCTCCCTGCCTCTGCTGGAAGGTTTTTCAGTGCCTTCGGATTTTTGATACTTTGGGCTATAATATATAGACTTCCCAATCCTAAAGTCGCAGGGGCAGCTTATGGGGCTGGAAGCAGGATACTCAATATAACCTTCCTCGTCGTAGGTGGTGTAACCATGGCGATGAGTACGATGGTTGGACAAGGCCTTGGTGCAGATCTTGTGGAAAGGACAGAAAAGGTAACTAAAACCGGGCTTATCGCATTGGTAGTATTGACTTCTTTCATTGCAGTAACTATCTTTCTTACAAGGAATTTACTACTTGGATTCATAGTGCCTGGAAAGCCAGAAGTTATCAGCTCTGGTGCACAATATCTACTCATATTCTCACTATCCATGCCTTTCTTTGGTATTTTTAGAGGGATCACCGATATATTTGGTGGTTCAGGACATACTGTTCAAAAAATGACGCTAGATCTGACCAGGATATGGGCTTTTAGAGTGATTTTTGTTTTTGTCTTTGGGTTGTTCTTGGGTATGGGAGAAACAGGAGTTTGGGTAGGTATGGCTATCAGCAACGTAGCGGCTGCAGCTCTTGCCTTCGCTTTCTATTCCATGGGTTGGTGGAAAGAGAAGATTATCCATGACGAACCTATTGCAAAAGCAGGTTTATCTGCCGACAAGGAAAGTCAAACCGAGGAAGGATAGATATGAAAAAGGTGTATGATAATGACAGTGGACTATTCAGATGAGGATTCTATACACAAGTTATATCAGATCGTTCACAAAAAGCTAATCAAGTTTATAAAGTGTGAATTGGAACCGTATGATTTTAACCGGGGTGAGTTCCCTCTGCTATACAAACTTATCAAGAAAGGAGATGGTCTCACTCAAAAAGAGATATGCAACATGCTGTATGTTTCGAAATCCACCACTTCTAAAATAATACAAAGTCTGGTCAATAAAGGATACTTGAGAAAGGAAAGGGATGAAAAGGATAAACGAGCTACAAGGATATATCTTACGGATAAAAAAAACGAGATCGAGGATCTGATAAGGGAAATTGACCAAAAGGCAGAGAACAGGATGTTAGAGAAATTTGACAAACGGGAAGAAAAGCAGCTGAGAACTTATCTAGAAAGGATTTTGAAAAATCTGGAGGGATGAGGATATGTTAACTTTATTAGCAGATATGGCTCTCCTGTTCCTAGCTCTACTTTTTGTAAAATGGGATATCAAAAAACAGGCCTTTAACAATAAGGTGTATATGGTGTGGTTGGTATCCACGATGATCGGTTACATTTTTTACTGGATGTACGGAGCTGCAGTAGTGCTCGTAGGCTATATTGTTTTAAGCCGAGTCTTCAAGTACAGCTTGCAAGAAACACCGTAAAGTATAATCTGCTCTTATGCATTGTTTTAACCGATAATTTGCATCTGACTAAAGAAGAAGAAGAGATATTAGAGGGTGAACACGGACCCGGACCAGCCAAAGCCATGAAGCTACTGGTAGCTATAGGTAAGATATACGATGCGGAGAAACTCATACCTATAGAGTCGGCGCAGGTAGCAGGAGTTTCGTATAAGACCATGGGAGATGCGGGATTGGAATTTGTGAAAGATTTTTCGAATAAAGCTGAAGTTAAAGTTCGAACGCTTATGAATCCTGCCGGGATGGATCTAGACGAAAAGGGTGTGGAGAGTCAAGAATTTAGAGAAAAACAGTTAGAACTAGTCCAGGCTTACAACAGGATGGGTATCGAACCTTCCTGTACCTGTACTCCTTACCTTGCGGGCAACAGACCAAAAAAAGATACTCACCTAGCATGGAGTGAAAGTTCTGCAGTATCATTCGCAAACTCCGTCTTAGGAGCTAGAACCAATAGGGAAGGCGGACCTTCGGCCTTGATGGCCGCTGTCATCGGTAAAACACCCTACTACGGATTGCACATAAAAGAAAACCGTTCCCCGGATGTTATTTACGAAGTTCAGGACGAAGTTCCTACTGCGTTACTCGGTTATTTTGTTGGAAGAGATATAGGTAGTAATATCCCATATTTCAGAGGTATCTCCCCTTCTGAAGATGGATTAAAATCATTAGGCGCAGCTATGGCCGCCACCGGAGCCGTCGCCCTGTATCACGTTGAAGATATCACTCCGGAACACGATGATTTCCCACTTGAAAACCTGGAAAAGATACCAGTCACCAAGGAAGATATTGTAGAAGTGAAGATGGAACTCACACAAAACAACGAACCGGACGTCGTAGTTCTAGGATGTCCACACTTGTCATCTGATGAGTTAAAAAGGATAGCAAAGTTAATAGAAAACAAAAATATCAAAGAAGGACCTGACCTTTTAGTTTACACCAGCAGGAAGGTTAAAGAACAGAATCCCACGTCAGTTAAGACTATCCAAAACAGCGGTGGAAAAGTCATCTCTGATACCTGCATGGTGGTTAGTCCTTTGGAAAACAAATATAGTACCGCTGCAACTAACTCTGGTAAAGCAGCAGCATACCTACCAAAACTCGCCCACCAGAAGGTGATCTACTCTGATCTTGAAACACTAATGGAGATGATATCGTGATCCTTGAAGGCAGAGGTGTATCACCAGGGACCACAGAAGGAACAGTCGTCAAAGTCAACGAACCGGTTTCGTTCCTTGGAGACGTCGAACCTACTACCGGTATGGTATTCGAAGAAAAAGATATCTCGGATTCCATATTCGTTTTCCCAAAAGGTAAAGGCAGCACGGTTGGTTCCTACGTGATCTACCAGTTAAAAAAGAATAGCCATGCACCGAAAGCGATAGTTAACCATGAAACCGAAACTATCGTTGCAGCAGGGGCTATAATATCAGACATTCCACTTATAGACAAGATAGATATCGACCTTTTAAAAGATCGAGACGAAGTCACCATAGACGGAACAACCGGTAAATTAGAACTAGTTAACATAAAATCAATTCCGGTCGTCACAAGCTTCATCGAAAAAGGGGATAAACTATTGATAGTAAAACGAAGCGATGAAGTAGGCAGCTTCCAGGGAAGATGGTCAGCTATCTCAGGATACCTAGAAGGTAAAGATCCCTTAGAACAGGCAAAAATAGAAATAAGCCAAGAGACCGACCTGGATGTGGAATTTGTCAAAAAAGGAAACACGACCATGGCTAGAGGTGAAGATAACATCTGGAAAGTTCATCCGTTCCTGTTCAAAACCCAACAAGAACCGGTATTGAACTGGGAAAATTTAGAATATAGATGGGTTACGAAGGATGAACTCAAAGAATTAAAAACCGTTCCAAGACTTTTAGAAGCTTACGAAGAGGTGAAGAGATGAAGGTTAAAACTGAGGAAGGAATCAAGGACATGAGAGCCGTGTGGTTAGAAGAGCATACGGTAAAGATGATCGATCAAAGAGATTTACCCCACAATCTGTGTTTTTTTGAAGCGAAAGATCATAACGATATCAAAAGAGCTATCAAAGATATGATGGTACGCGGTGCCCCAGCCATAGGAGCGACTGCAGCTTACGGTATGGCACAGGCTATGGTCAAAGATGTAAACATCGAAAAAGCTGCTGAAACTATCAAATCTGCAAGACCAACAGCTTACGATCTATTCTATGCTGTGAATTACATGCTCGAAAATCAGAACGACCCTATCGAGGCCTCCAAAAATTACGTAGATTCCGTGGTTGATAAATGTAAAGCAATTGGAGAACATGGAAACAATTTAATCAAACAGGGAGACAGTATCTTAACCCACTGCAACGCAGGCGCCTTAGCCACTGTAGACCACGGTACTGCATTGGCACCAATCAGATCAGCTCACAACAACGACAAAGACATCTTCGTATACGCTGACGAAACCAGACCAAGATTACAGGGAGCTAGATTGACGGCTTGGGAACTATATAACGAAGATATCCCGCATGCGGTCATAGTTGATAACGCAGCAGGACACTACATGCAGAGAGGTGAAATAGATATAGTGATAGTCGGGACCGATAGAATAGTAGCCAACGGTGATATAGCTAACAAGATAGGTACCTACGAAAAAGCAGTACTAGCCAAAGAAAATGATATCCCATTTTACGTTGCAGCACCAGTCACAACATTTGATAAAGACATTCAAGAGGGCTTAGACATCCCTATCGAACAGAGGGAGCAGGAAGAGGTATCGCAGATCAACGACACTAGAATAACTCCCTACGGCTCCAAAGCTTTCAACCCAGCCTTCGATGTAACTCCATCAAAATACATAACAGGTTTCATCACCGAGAAAGGAGTGTTTTCACCTTCAGATATACAGAACATGTTCTAAAATCACCAAAAACTATTTAACTTAAATACTCAGATATAAAAATGTTATGGGAGAACCTTGGATATCGGCCAGTGATGTTGAAAAATATGGATACTGTCCTCTTAGTTGGTGGTTGAATGAGTCTGAGAAGGAAGTAGTCAATGAGAGTCTAAAAGAGGGTAGAGAGGAACACAAAAAGATCACCGGTGAGATTGACGAAGTGAAGGAAAAAGAAGAAGCCACAAAAAAAATAGAGAACCTCATTTTGTGGTTGGCAGTCTCAGCTACTTTCCTATCTATAGGCGGACTCACCCTGATCAGACCGGATAAAATAATCAGCCAGATATTTCAGGTGAACGCGTTGATCTGGCTTCTAGCTGCAACTTTTTTCCTTTTCGCTAGTGAGAAAGGAGTCATCAAAGACGAAGAATTCAAAGCAGAACGGATCATACTGGTTTTCGCCATGGTGGCTACGGGTTTCGGAGTTTTAAGTCTAACACTTCCACTGTTGGATGATTATCTAGCCCGGATAACCCAGGTCGTATCTTTGATGTGGCTCATCGGAGCGAGTTACTGGCTTAAACGGTCCCTCTCTTTAGGTAGAGAAGTTAAAACTAAAAAAGAGAAACTCAAGATACCTGATGGTGAAGTAGATTATGTAGACATCTACAACGAAAAAAGTAAACTATTCTCATCGGACAAATACAGGTTGAGGGGTAGACCGGATTATATTATCAAAGACAACAGTTATAAGATACCGGTCGAGATAAAAACTGGACGAGTTCCGAAGGGACCATTTTTCTCACATATACTTCAAACCGCTGCTTATTGTCTATTGATAGAAGAAGAAACCGGAAAGTCACCACCCTATGGTATAGTTAAGTATGGTGACGAGGAGTTCGAAATTGAATACGATGGTGAGCTTAAAAAGTTATTAATAGAAAAATTGAAGGATATGAGAGAGATATTTCAAACGGAAGATGTTCACAGGAACCATAATAGAAAAGGTAAGTGTAGGAATTGTTCTAGACGTGAAATATGCCCGGAATCTCTAGCTTAATCTTTTTCTTCTAATTTCATTTTGATCTCTTCAACGTCATCTTTCATCTTAAGCATCTCTTCTTCGAAAGTTGTGAATTGTCGATTAGAAAAGATCCTATGTGAGATGTACATCCCAAAGAAAACCGCTCCTATTATAGCCAATATGGAGATCACCACTAAACCGAATACGAAGGTATAGAATCCGGTCAACACGTCCCTCATGGGTAAAAAACCGGTCATCATAGCTACTGCAACCAAACCGACTCCAATTATGATCGAACTTATAAGTATCAATGGGACAGGTATCCTTTTCATGAATCTTCCTCCATCTTGTTCATCCTTCTAATAAAAGGTAAGTTCTGTGGCTTTATATTTTCTTCGCTGCCATCTAAATGTGTTATAGTAAAACGATTAATAACTTCATAGTTGTGGTATGTTTCAATAGTCGCATTGAAATTGTACATGTCTTCTTCACGGTAAGCGTCGGCGTTCAAGAAAAAAGTAGTACGATTAGTTTTATATTCGATCGAGAATGCATTGGTATTGTTCATGACCGTTTCGTTATCTAACTCTAAAACGAGTCTATCGTACATAACGTCCTCTACACCGTGGATGAAGATGATTGTTTCATTTGGTCTCTCCATCTGAACTGAATAATCCAAGACGATTTTAGGCATATCGTAGGCTGGTGGTCTAGGTGTCTCAGTATTGCATCCAACGAATGCAACCCCGACCAGGAGTATGACTAAAATAAGTATTATGGTCTTCTCCATGATGTTACATCATATTAGGTAGTTTATTAATTTTATCAACATTTTTAAAAATACCACTTTTATTTAAATGGACATAATTAGAAAAGTTAATATAACTTGATAAAGTATTGTTATATCTGCAAAAGGGAGATTATAAGGGTGTTAAACATTAGTGAAGTGTTGAATGATCAACTTGGATATGTTGTCCCGGTTATTTATAGGATCCAAAAGGATAATATGGGACTTCATGGGAAGAAGATACCTCATGAATTACGAGACCAATTCGTGGAAGGCATGATAAAACTGTGCAGATCCGAGTTCGAGATGGACTTTGATGATCCGTCATATGAGATCAAACTACACAGGTTTGTAGAAGCCAATTCCGATTGATAGCCAAACTGGGGTGGATGGTGTTTCATTGAGTGGACAATATATTCGTATATCGAGTTTGAATCATCTTAAAGGAGCGAATGTTCATGCTCTCTTTCCCGTATTAAAGGTAACTCTGGATATTGAAAATGTTAAAAATAAACCTGTGAACACTGAAATCAAAGAAAAACTATTCAACCTTTTACCGATTTTAAAAACACAAGGTGGTACTTCTAACGAATTTTTGAAGGGACAAAAATCGTCACCTTCACAGATTATCATATACACAGCTCTAGCCGTACAAAATATGGCCGGAGACGTTGTATCGTTTGGAAAGGTTCTAAGTTATTCTGAATACACATCTGAATTAGTATTAGAATACGATCACGAGAAACTCGTAGATTACGCCATAGAGAAAGCAGTAGATCTCTACAATAAAATAGCCGATGGAGAAAGGGATCTAGACGGGTATGTCAACAGTATCATAAAAAAAGCCCAGAACATCTATGCAAGGCGGAAAATGGGACCTAGTACCAAAGCTATCTTAGATGCTGCCAAAAAACATGACATACCGTTTAAACACATACAGAAAGATTACAGTTTATACTCTCTAGGATGGGGAGTTAAGAAAAAGCGTATATGGGGGCCTGTCACCTCTGAAACACCTATGATATCCTCGGATATTGCACAGAACAAGTTGTTAACAAAAAAAATTCTTTATGAAACCGGTTTTTCGGTTCCTCGAGGTGAGATAGTCACTTCTAAGGAAGAAGCTGTTAAAAGTGCTGTAAAACTGTCGTATCCAGTCATAATAAAACCTTTAGATGGTCATCACGGAGAGGGTGTATTAGGTGACATTAGATCTAAAAAAGAGGCAGAGGAAGCATTTGAGATCGCAAAAGATTACTCAGATAAGTTACTTTTAGAGGAATACATCCCAGGCGAAGATTACAGGTTTTTAGTCATCGATAACGAAGTTAAAGCGGTAGCTAGAAGGATACCAGCCCATGTGATCGGTGATGGTAAATCTACTATTAAGGAACTTGTGGAGATGGAGAACGAAGACCCAAGAAGGGGAGAAGGACATCAAAGTGTTCTCACAAATCTCAGGTTGGGTAAGGAAGAGGTTAGGTTCCTGAAGACCAGAGGATTTATCCCAGAGTCGGTGCCTGATAAGGGCGAGAAGATCTTTCTTAGGGTCGGGGGTAATCTAAGTACGGGTGGAATATCAGAGGATTACACAGAGCGGATTCATCCTGAATTGAAAAAGATTATAGAAAGGGCCAGTAAAGTCATCGGTATGGATTTAGCCGGTATCGATATAGTTGCAGAAGATGTTACTTCACATCCAGACGATATGAGATGGGGTATTATAGAGGCCAATGCAAGTCCGGGACTAAGGATGCATACCAACCCCACACTAGGTAATCCTATAAACGTTGGAGAGGATATAATCGATCACCTTTATCCCAATAAAGATGGAAGGATACCGTTAGTAGCTGTAACCGGTACCAACGGAAAGACAACTACCTCCCGTTTGATAGAGTGGGTCGCTAGAGGGAGGGGTTTCAAAACAGGTATGGCGGTAACCGGAGGGATACATCTAGATGGTGATAAAGTAGTGGACGGTGACACCACCGGACCATGGAGTGCCAGAGTTGTCTTGGATAATCCAGAGGTTGAATACGCAGTCCTAGAAACTTCCCGAGGAGGTATCGTAAAAAAAGGTTTAGGATTCGATAAACCCTCCGTGAGTGTAGTGACCAATATACGGGAAGACCATCTTGGTATGGATGGCCTCGAAACGTTAGATGATATCTTCGAGGTCAAATCAGTCTTACTTAAGGTAACACGGGAGGATGGATACTGTGTTTTCAATGGGAACGATGATTATGCGGAACAGCTTCTACAGAGATGTAACGGCACACCGATCGTTTTCGCATTAGAAAGAGATAAGACTGTGGAATCATTCATTCAGGAAGGTATCACTACATTTTTGGTGGAAGGAGAAAGTATAGTGATGATCGAGAGCGGTGATAAAGAATATCTAGCAAAGATCGCAGATATACCGTACCTAATGGGGGGGGCGAAGATGATGCTTGAAAATACCTTAGCAGCTATAGCTGCCAGCCATGTTTCAGGTTTATCTAAAGAGGTGATAATTGACAACTTGAAAACGTTCTCGATGGATGAAGAAAAGAATCCTGGTCGCCTCAACATTTTCGAACTAGAAAAATCACTTGTAGTCCTAGATTATGCTCATAATATCGACGGGATCAAGGCTTTAGGTGATTATGTAGGTTATCTGCCAGGTGGGAGGAAAGTTATCGCTTTCACTATCCCGGGAGACCGAAGTGATAATTTTATCAAAAAATGTGGAAAAAAGGCTGCTGAACTCTTTGATATGGTGGTATGTACTGAAAACCAGGAGATCACAAGAGGTAGAGGGAGTGGTGAGATATGTAACCTGGTTGCACAGGGTGCGTTAGAGAATGGTGGTAATGTACCTATAAACATATCAGATAAAATGGAAGCAGTAAAGTTCGTTCTAGAAAACAAGAATCCCGGTGATAAGTTAGTACTTGCAGACCTGGATATAACTTCAAAGGATTTAACAAAAATTTTATCGGAAAATGGGCTAAAAGGACATTTAAAAACATTCAATAGAGAAAATTGATCTACCAATCTTCGGGATGAGTGGCTTTAAATTCTTCGTTGTAATAAGGGTCATGTTTTTCAAGATCGTATCCCCATCCATTACCTAATATGTGGACTCTGATACCTTCAACACATATGGGTTCTCTGTATTTTATGTTGGGGATGTTGGATAAACCTATCTCTTTACCATCAACAACCACGATGTTACGTGAACCTATGACAAAGAACTCTTTCTTATCTAGATCCCAGAACGCAGCGGTGTCTTCTCCTAATCCAACTCCTAAAATACCTGGATGTTCGGTCACCACGTGTATCAATCTAGGGAATCTACCACGGGCTGTGAAGTGTGTATCTATGACAGCGTCTTCGATTATGTTGAGTCCGGGTGACAATTCAACTTTACCGTGAAGTAATGATTCCTTACTTTTACCGTAGGCTATCATAGTTCGGGTAAGGCATACCGAACCGGCGCTAGTACCTCCGATAAAAGCTCCATCTGCAAATCTTTCTTTTATAGCTTTTAAAGATTCAGTACCACCTAAAAGAGAAGTGATACGTAATTGATTTCCACCGGTGAAGAAAAATGCCTCACATTCTTCTATTTCCTCAACTGTACTTTCTTTGTTAGCTTCCTCTCTAGTTTCCGGATATATCACTTTGGTCTTGGTATCGTCGGTTTTGAATAGATGTGAGTATTTTTTTCCAGTTCTGATAGGGTTCAAGCTGGCGGATGGTATAATCCCAATTATAGGTGAATGACCTAGATTGTTTCTGATCCTATCTAGGAATTCAACTATGATGGGGTCTTCTGGAAAGAAATCTAGATTGCCTCCGATGGTAACTACTTGACCTTTTGGCATATTTTAACACCGTCCTGGTAATTTAAAATCATATTGGTCATTAGATATATTAAAATACCTGAAAGGGTACCTATCTTCATTATTGATGAAATGATATTTTCATACATCTGTTTATTTTCCTCTTCTTATAACGGATTTAGAGTTGTTTCACTAAGATATAACTGTTATGCATGAATACTTAAAAAGCATAATGACAAAAGCCCGTTGAATTTAAATATACAATGTCAATTCTACGACTAGGAAGATAAAATGACGGGATATTGGAAGAAACTTTTAGAGATAGATTTAACTGATGGGGAAGTTAAAGAAAAGGAGCTGTCTGACGACTTTTTACGTAAATACCTAGGTGGAGCGGGATTCACTACTAAGATCATATATGATGAACTAGGGCCAGAAGTAAAACCACTCGATCCCGAGAACGTTCTCGCGGTAGCACCGGGAACACTAGTCGGTCCTAAGATACCTACAGCCTCAAAGACTACATTCGGTTTTAAAGCTCCTCAGACCGGAGGTTACGGAAAGACCGTAGTGGGAGCTAAGTTGGGTGATCAGTTGAAGAAAGCCGGTTATGATGCACTGGTTGTTAAAGGTAAAGCGGAAAAACCGTCGATGGTGATTATCAAAGATGATGATGTATCCATAGAAGATGCGGAACACCTCTGGGGTTTAGATACCAGAGAGACTGATAAAAAAATCAAGGAAGAATATGAAAAGTTTGCAACAGCGGTCATCGGACCGGCCGGAGAGAACTTATCAAAGATCTCTGAAATAGAATGTGAGGACCGCCAAGCTGGAAAAGGCGGTGGTGGAGCTGTCATGGGTTCTAAAAACTTGAAGGCCATTGCCGTCAAAGGAACTAAAGAACTTCCTATACATGATAAGGAAGAACTTGACGAACTCAACAGCAAATGGCGAAAGATCACAACCGGAAAAGGAGAAACGGCGGATGAGAGCTTTTCACCGAAGGACCAGATGGATTATGGAACCGGTGAAGCTATGGCAGCTAAGAATCAAGTCTACGGCTGTTTCCCGACTAGGAATTGGCAGGCGGGTTATTTCAAAAGAGCTTACGATAAACTCGAAGATCCTGATGATAGGATCGAACTTAATCCAAGGTACTGGACAGCTGTTTACAGAAAAGGAAGAAGACCCTGTCCGTACTGTACAAAACCGTGCAGCCAATACTTCGTAGCTGAGGACACACCATACGGAGACATAGCTGTTGATGGACCGGAATATGAGACTCAGTATTCACTCGGAGGGGCCTGCGAAGTCGATGATATAGAAGCTGTTGCCAAAGGAAATGAGATATGTGATACTCTTGGACTAGATACTATTTCAGCCGGCCTAACAATTTCTTGGGCTATGGAGTGTTACGAAAAAGGTCTGATAGATGCTGACATCGATCTAGAATTCGGGAACGCTGAAGCTATGATAGAAACGCTTAGGAGAATTGCTCACAAAGAAGGTGAACTGGGTGAACTACTCGGTGACGGAGTCTATGAAGCAGCTAAAAAGGTGGGACAGGGCTCTGAGAAGTTCGCTATCCACGTTAAAGGCATGCCCCCGGCTGGTTTCGAAGTCAGAGGTGTAAAAGGAATGGGCTTGGCTTTCGCAGTCGCTCCTAGAGGTGCTGATCACTTGACTTCATGTCTGTACGCCATCGAGATGGCTGGTAGTTACTGGGACTTTGAAGATTACGATCGGACGGAATTGAAAGGAAAAGCCTTTGCGCTCAAAGCCATGGAAGACCTGATGACACTTTACGACATGACTGGATTGTGTAAGTTCTCTAGAGGTTTGATGGTCGATGAAGGGCAATTGGAATTATTGAACGCAGTTACTGGTTTCAACATGGGGCTCTCGGAGTTTCTTAAAGCCGGAGAAAGGGTCTACAACCTCTCTAAAGTGTTCAACATCAGGAACGGATTTGGAAGGAAGGATGATAGATTACCTGACAGAGTATTCGATGATGAAGTTATCTACGGGCCTACAAAAGGTGAAACCCTTTCTAGAAGGGAATTCGAAGAGGAACTCGACAGGTACTATGACGTCAGAGGATGGGATATAAAAGGTATCCCATCCAAGAACGTACTGAAAAGACTGGATCTACCTGAAGTAGCTGAAGAGTTCGGCTCGGTCAAGGAAAATTAGTTGAAGGTCGACTCAAAAAACCAAAACCCCTTTCTCTATTTCTTAATATTTATTTGTGAAAAATGGGCTCAGCTGGACGAGTTTATTTTCAGAGAAAATCAATGAGCGAGAGGAATTCATTCCTCTTGGTTTTCGAATCCGGATAAGAACATGAGTAGATGCGATATGATGGGCTCAGCCGGATTCGAACCGGCGACCTCCGCCATGTGAAGGCGACGTCATAACCAACTAGACTATGAGCCCGTGGAAGTCGGTATATTGAACAACATTTAAAAGTATTTTCTTTGAAACACAAAGTTTTTTATCTATCAACTTATCCGATCTTTCAAGATGTATCCAGAACATATCGATGTAGAAGTTGAAATTAGAACTCTCATTTACCCCACGGAGGATCTAGACAAGGTAAAGACCTGTCTCAGCAAAGTCTTCCCAGAGGCGGAATGGAAAGTAAAAGAAAAAGAGATCGTTGGGGAATCAAATTCTTTAGAAAGATTCGCTGAGATAATCGAGGAGATGAGGATCCGAGATACTGTTCGAAGTTATCTAGAAGCACATACTAAAGAAAATAGATGTTCTTTCACACTTTCGAAGCAGGCTTCCTGCAACGGTAAAGTCAACTTGTCTGATGAGGATCAACCGCTTGGTGGTATAGATATAACCATGAAATCAGACCAGATCGATAAATTTATAAAAAAGATAATGGAAATATAAAATATCATCTAAAAGGAGAGATTATTTAAACAGGCCTTTTAGTAAGCTATAATAATATGTTTATTATGAAATCATGTTGGACTAAAAAGAGTGAAATCAAATGGATTTGATGACAGTTATATATCTCTTAACATTGGTACTATTGATCTACCTTAGTGGACGCTTTTCAGGTTCTGAAACAGCTTTAACTTCCTTATCCAAAATTGATATCGCCCACATGAGGATGGATAAAGAGAAAAATGCCGAGATAATACACAAGTTAAGATATGATATGGATAAAACCATCATCACTATCTTAATAGGTAACAATCTCGTTAACATCACTGCCTCAGCTATAGCTACCATGGTAGCCTATGATATTATAGGACGATGGGGAGTGTCTATAGCAGTGGGCTTTCTAACGATCATTTTGTTGATATTCGGTGAGATCACTCCTAAAGGATTTGCCATCAAGAACAAAAAGCATTTCAGTGTCATCAATGCCAAGATGATATATTATCTATCTATATTGATGGGACCTTTGATACACGTTCTTGATAAAACCTCTGATTTTATCATACGCCTGTTAGGTGGAAAAACCAAAGATGAGGACATGAATGTTTCTGAATCCGATGTTAAGAAACTCGCATCTATTTTGGAAAGGGAAGGAGTGATCAAGGAAATCGAGAAAGATATCCTTCATCAGGTTTTTTGGTTCGGGGATGTCAAGGTTAAAGAGGTAAAGGTTCCAAAGGAAGATACCTTCGTTATAGATGAAAAATTAAGCATTGAAGAAGGTAAAGAGTTCATAAAAGAGCATGGATTTACAAGGGTTCCAGTTACCAAACATAAGAGTAATAAAGTCCTTGGAATACTTTACAGCAAAGACTTACTCTCCTCATCTGGAACTAATATTGCCGAGTTCATAGGAGAGGACCCATTTTATGTGAGTAATACGGATGAAATAACCGATGTTTTCGAAATAATGCGCCGAAATAGGATACATATGGCTATCGTATTGAATGATGAAGGAAAATTCGATGGAATAATCACTCTCGAAGACATTCTAGAAGAACTTCTGGGAGAGATATACGACGAATTCGACTGAACCCTTTCAATAAACTTTTTATAAAAACCTTGATTATAACTCAAAAGATGATACTCAGAATCATCGTAGCTACACTGTTCATATTCTTCTTACCAGGTTTCATGCTGGTCAACGCTCTTTTCCCAAGGAAGGGAGAACTAGATAAAGAGTTCGACATGCTTTATAGGATCACCCTAGGAATGGGGATGAGTATAGTTATAACCATCCTGAACGGGTTCTTTTTGGGGTCTATACCTGTGGAGCCTGGAGAGATGGGTTATTTCGTTGGAGAAAACATATGGTTGATGCTTATTTCAGTGACCATCATCTTCTTCTGGATAGGTTGGTACAGAGGTGCTTATCAGTGGATGGGTTGGTTTCACCCAAAACTCGAAAGACCGGAACCGCCAGAACCTGGTCCTGAGGATGTAGAGTTCGAAGATGAGAAGGACCTACTCCACGAGATGCAGAAACTCGCTAGAAGACGACAGCAATTGAAGTATCAGATCAAAGAAGCCAAAAAGAAAAGCAGGGCACAGGCCCGGAGTATTAGAAAACATTACGAAAAGAAAAAAGAAAGAGCCCAGGAAGAATTGAAAGAGGTCGATGAAAGGCTCAAAGAGCTGGAGAAGATGAGGGCTGAGGAACTTTACTAGGTGAAAAGATGAATTTTGAACATAAGATGGTAATAGTTGTTCCACGGGATCTGAAATTATCACCGGGTAAATTAGCTGTTCAGGTATCACATGCTGCTGTTAAATGCGCTATTGAAAGTAAAGAAAACAAAAAAGATTTCAAAAAGTGGTATAAGGAAGGTCAAAAGAAAGTTGTAGTGAAAGGCGACGATCTAGAACACATGAAATTCCTTAAGAAGATGGCGGAAAATGAAGGCCTGACCACATGTCTCGTCAGGGACGCGGGTATGACCGAGGTAGAGCCCGGTACCGTTACTTGTCTGGGTATAGGTCCGGGACCTAACAATCTTATGGATAAAATAACAGGAGATCTACCTTTACTATAGGGTGATCAGTTTGAAACAGAAATTGAGGGTAATAGGTATCGATGATGCACCGTTCAAATTCGAAGATGAGGATGTTTTAGTAGTGGGTAGCGTAGTTCGAGCACCTAATTATTTAGAGGGAATTTTATCGACAAGAGTAAAAGTCGATGGTGTAGATGCTACAGACCAACTTATTCAGATGATCTCATCTTCAAGATTTGCTGAACAACCGTACATGATAATGACCGACGGTGCAGCTCTAGGCGGTTTCAATCTGATAGATCTAAAAAAATTGTGGGAAGAAACAGGTATACCGGCTGTGAGTATCTCCAGAAATGAACCTAATTTCGTAAAAATAAAAAAGGCTATGGAAAACCATCTTTCAGACTGGGAAAATAAATTCGTTAAGATATCTTCCGGTGATATTCACAGAATGGAAACTGATCATAAACCGATCTTCATTCAAGTTGAAGGTACCGACATCTCTGAGGCTGAAAGGGTCATAAAACTTTTCACAATTAGAGGTAGAATTCCAGAACCTCTCAGGATTAGTCACATAGTCGCTTCAGGTATAGTTATGGGAGAATCTAAGGGCAAACCTTGATCAACCCAATTCAAATTCCACAAATCGTTCTGCTTTAGCTTTACATATCGGACAGATCGGAGGAGGTTCTTCTCTAGCGGCTAGATAACCGCATACAGTACATCTCCAGACTTTGATCTCTTCCTTTTCTTCACTAACTTGTTCCAATTCATCCACTCCATGCTCTTTTGCTTCCATACCTGCGTCGATTATAGATTCTGGTCTTCTCTCAGGTATCGATCCCAGCTTAGAAGGGTCTTTATGTACTTCTTCAGATACGAAAAGTCCGCAGTAACACATACCGTATTCGTTAACATCAGCATCTCTGTATTCACAGGGACATATTATGTCCACATCGTACTGTTTCACACCACTAGCAGCCCTGCATGGACAGCTTGCGTAACCGTACCGTTTTTCATTTTCTACAAGACCCTCTATAAGATCCTCCAGTAGATCCTCGTCAGGACAGATTTTATATCCATTCTCTTCAGCATCTTTTTTAACGTACTCGAGCATCTCTTCGTAATCCTTCATCAGCACAGCACTTCCTTTATCTTGTCTTCCATGTACCCTACTATAACAGTATCGCCTTCATCAACCACGATGGTGGGACAGTTCTTTTTCGGATTATATTCTTTGAACTCTTCCATGACTTCTTTTCGTTCATCACCCTCTAAAAGATCGATGTCAATGTACTCGTACTCTACACCTTCCCCTTCTAACAGTTTCTTAGTTTTTTTACACCATGCACATGTGCTGAGTGTGAATAGCTTCACTTTGTGCTCGTCTTTTTCACCTTCAACCTTGGTAGTTTCGACCATATTATAACGATGTAATCTTAAGATATTAAGTTTAGGGTATTAGAACTCTAAATAATTCTTTAGTTCCCAATCTGTAACCTTCTCCTTGAAGTCTTTACACTCCATCCTTTTCAAACGAAGGTAATGTTCGTAGGACTCCTCAAGCGAATCAGATACAACCTCATCTTTCTCTAATTCATCTAGTGCTTCGTTGAGACTTTCTGGAAGTAGTTTGATACCTCTTTCAAGTATCTCATCCTCTTTCATTTCAAAGAGGTTATCTCTCATCTCTTCACCAGGATCCAACCCTTTATCCATACCGTCCAATCCAGCTTTGATCAATGAGTTCAACATAAGATAGATATTGGCGGTAGCATCGCCGGCTCTAAATTCTACCCGACCTTTTGATTCCTCTTCGTTTCCATAAGCGGGTATCCTCACTAGAACGCTCCTGTTCTCTCCGCCCCATGAAATATAGACTGGTGCCTCGTACCCTGGAATCAATCTTTTATATGAGTTTATAGTTGGACAGCACACTGCAGAAAGTGCCTTAGCATGTTCTAATAAACCACCGACAAAGCCTTTTGCTTCATCGTTCAACTCATCTGGTGAAAACAGATATTTTCCATCTTTCATAATCGATAGATGTACATGCATCCCGTTACCGGCATCATCCATCACTGGTTTTGGCATGAATGTGGCTATTGCCCCATATTTTTCAGCTTCTCTTTTTACCAGATCTTTAACGAAAAGAAAATCGTCAGCAGCTCTCAATGTGTCATCGTAGGGCATGGGTTCAATCTCAAATTGTCCATGACCGGCTTCGTGATGGATCTTCTCAACCTTCATGTCAAGGTCCCTGACTAATTTTATCAGCTTACCGATTATGTCGGTGTATTCACTCCTCCCATCTATGTACCTACCAGTATCTATAGGTTCTTTTGTTTCCTTATCTAAAATATGAAATTCATATTCAGGTTTAACCCTGATATTCATGCCCTGTTCATTCAATTCTTTAACGGTGGTTTTCAATAGATTACGAGGATCTCCTTTAAACAAAGTTCCGTCAGACCAGTGCATTTCACATAGGAAAACTGCCACCTTCTCGTCATCATACTCTAAGACTCTATAACTATTCGGATCTGGAACAGCTACCATGTCACTCTCTGAGACATCTGTAAAACCTACATTAGAGGAATCAAAACTCATCCCATCTTTAAGGATCACACCCAGCATATCGGGCATTATACGTATCTCCCTGACTCTACCTTGTAAATCAAGGAACTTCAAAGCTACTGAGTCGACATCTTCCGGAATATTTATGTTTCTATCCAACTTGAGCACCTGCGAACCCTTATACCCCTCTCATATTAAATCTTTTTATAAATCTCTGAGATTTTCTCAGCGATCCTACGCATATCTTCAGGACCCAATCCTCGATGAGTAACTTCGGCCACGCCGATCCTTCCTGTTATATCTATGAAGATACCTTCTCTTTCCAACGTCTTACAGAATTTCATGGTTTCTTCCTCATCTAAATCTAAAAATATCTGGTGTGATTCGGTATAACCTTTTTCAGCAAATTTCATAGGAACACCGAACTCATCCAAGCTTTTAGCGAGCACTTTACCGTTTTTAACAACCCGTTCACCGTAACCTCCATCGTCCAACATCTCTTCTATTGCCATACCTAGTCCAGCTATCCTGTTTACATGGGGATTATCTATCAAACCGATCCCGGTTTCTAGATCGATCTCTATATACTTGCATAACGTATCAACATGTTTTTCAAAATCAGTTAAGATCATCCCACCTTGAGGTCCATAGAAAGACTTGTGGGTGCTACCTATCAACACTTCAGCACCTTCATCAAGTGGATCTTGAAATGCCCCAGTACCTATCAAGCCTAGAACGTGAGAACCGTCGAATACACATACATGATCATCGGAATATCTTTCACCTATCTCAACGATCTCTTCAACTGGATGTAGGAATGGGATGTAAGATGACCCCAATATAGTAAGTTTGACATCATTATTTCGATACGTTTCTTCAGCCTTATCAACATCGATCTCGAACGTTCCCTCTTTCACTGGGAGGGAAACTCTTCTCCTGTTGAATTTTTCCAAACCTAATGGGTATCCTCCGTTGGTATAGTCCATCATGGCTATCTGGTCACCGGGCTCTGTGAATGAAAATAAAACGTTAAGGTCACACAGGTTACCCGATATAAGTTTGATCAAAGCGTATTTTACCTGGAACAGTTCTTTGACCAACTCTTCCGTTCTATCCAGTATTTCACGAGCTGGTTTAGTACCTCCATAATAATCCGAGTGATACCTTCCAGCAAGGTCCGAAGACAATGCTCTTTTCACATCATCTGAAACATAATTCTCGGAAGCCACAAGGTTGATGCCTTCTCCTCTCAACGTTTCATGCTTTTCTATAAGTTCTTCGATCTTAGGATCATTCATGGATATGCCTCTATTCTTAACACAATAATTTCTCATTTTTATATACTTAATGATAAGTCAGTTGAGTGATATAAAAACCAAAATTTAAATAATCCTTTTATTTAAAATAAACTATGCGGATAACTAACACAGAGGACATAGCAGGTGAGGAGATAGTTCAGAACTTAGGTATTGTCAGAGGTAATACAGTAAGAGCAAAAAATTTTGTAAGAGATATCACTCAAGGTATAAGAAACATATTCGGGGGAGAACTAAAAGCGTACTCAGATCTTATGATCGATGCTAGAGAAGAAGCAGTCGGAAGGATGATTCAGGAAGCCCAATCATTGGGAGCAGATGCGGTGGTGAACGTTAGATTTACCACCGCCCAGATTACAAAAGGCGGAGCTGAAATTCTCGCCTATGGTACTGCAGTAAAACTCAAAGGAGGTTCTGCAAGATCAATTGGAAGATCACAGCATAATACTCCTCCACCACCGGACCAACGATAAAAAAGTAACTAGATATAGTATTTGTTCCGTGCAGTATGGACAATTCTTGTTAGATGGAAATACCAGTTCTTTAAGTTAAACTACAATCAAAACTATTATCTATTATAATAAATACTACTAATCCGCAAATGAGGGTGAATGAAAGAGTAAAGAGGTTTACCTTGGTAGTCTATCTAGATTTCAAATTCACCTTTCCCAATCTTCCCGTAATAAGCCGTAATCTAAAAGATCGATGTATTCCCCTTTCCATTTTTTGACTTCCCTTTCAACACCTTCTTCAACGAATCCGAGTTTTTCTGCGACCTTCTGCATCCGTTTGTTAAAGGAATATGTCCGTAGAGCGATCTTATGGATATTTGAATTTTCAAATAGGTAGTCGATCCACAATTCAAGAGCTTTTGTGCCAAATCCCTTTTCTAGGTACTCGTCTTCGCAGATATCTATCCCTATGTACCAAAATTCAAGATCGTTTCTGTCCTGGTACCTGTTCACCCATCCGATGGGAACTTTTTCTTTAGATGATATTATGGCTCTTTTTCTGGGGTGTTCCTTTTCGCCCATGTAAAGTTTCTTGAATAGTTTCCTTCTTTTTTTCTTGGGCAAGTCTTGATTTTCAACTTCCCACGGAGCATCGTATTCCTGCCATTCACCTTCATCCCACCATTTGATATAACTTTCGATATCCGATTTAATA
The DNA here is from genome assembly GCA_051745305.1 of Thermoplasmatota archaeon. Classification (GTDB taxonomy): domain Archaea; phylum Thermoplasmatota; class Thermoplasmata; order Halarchaeoplasmatales; family Halarchaeoplasmataceae; genus Saliniplasma. Next base: position 3,295 of record JBNJDY010000022.1, on the reverse strand, counting down.
CCATCTCTCAACAATATGTTCTTTCCTTCAGCGATCACGGTGTATCTGTTTCTCATCTGACTCACCTTAATTCAAGATACCAAAGCAACATGACCTCGTGGGATAAATTTTCTTCCTTACTGTAAGCATATCTATCGATACATCCCAACTTACACCCCTGTCGAACATAAAATCTACATGCGGGGACGTTGATGTTCTGAGTTTCTACTTTCAAAAGTTTACAATCTCTTTTTTTTGACCAATCCACAGCTTTTTTGAACAGTTTGTACCCAACACCTTTTCCTCTGTACTCGGGGTGGACTCTTATATCCCAAACAACAGCCATATCGTCTCGACCGGACAGCATGTTGACACCTTCTGTATCGTAAGCTATGATCACTCCACCGACCAACTCGTCTTCTACATAAGCAGTAAAAAATCCCCAGTTGGACGTGTCGAACTCATCTTCCAATCCTTTTAAATCTGAGTCGTCACCATAATCCTTCATGTAGTTTTCATCGAGCTCCTTCTCTACCAGCTTGATGCCACCTAGCCCCTCATCGATCAGCCTGATATCATATATGCGGTTGACCTTGAATGTAATTGGGATTTCAACATATTCATCTATCTCTTCGAATGATATCTCTTTTAACCTGATGTCCATACATTATCATTCACGTTATCGTTATAAGGTTTTTTACAGCAGATAGGGTAAAGATTTAAATCTAAAACGATTGTTGAACGGTTGATGAAAGGACCTCCTTCTGAAAAAAGTTCAATCAAATGGAATTTTACCCTTGGATTCTTCTTCGCGGTTTCATTCTCTGTATTGACAGGTTTAGTGGTATTTGGAATAGTCGATTCCATGGATGTTTCCATAGTTCGTTTCTGGGTAAGTTATTCTAAAGAACTCCCATTAAGTGTGACGATCATTTTCACCTATACGGATATTCCTCTTTACCTCACTTTCCTTTATGGGTTTGTTTATTTCGTTAAAGAAAAATCCTATCCTCAAGGTATTTCGTATCTATCTATAGTTTTTTTTTCTTTTATATCTTACCCACTTCTAAAATTGATCATAGGCAGACCCAGACCTACTATTTTTCTGTTCCATAGAGGGAGTTTCGCTTATCCAAGCGGCCATGCGACGATGTCCTTTGCTGTCTTTATCGGTCTTTATGTAGTGTATTATGTTTATCAGAAAGATCATAACTATCTTTATTTTTCCACACTTACAGCTGCTGCGGTCATCACTGCTTACTCAAGGGTTTTTGTGGGCTTTCATTATCTGACCGATATAATCGGAGGATTCCTACTAGCAGCTACGATCGTGGTTTTAATACCTACTCTATACCAGCATCCTCTAATCGATAAGCAAATTGAATCGATCGGTGATCACTTAGAAAAAAACATTTTTTGCAGGTTTAGAAGATAAAGAAAACATATCAATTCTACATTTACCAACAATTTTAATTATTTTCATATAATACCCATTCTCAATGTGGGATCCAAAAAAAGTTATGCTTATTAGATTCTCATCTTATGGGTTTTTAAAGAATCTCAGATTCTTCGAACCTTTCCTTTACCTTTTCTTTCTGGCTAATGGATTAAATTATTTCCAGATAGGGGTTTTGATTTCGATTCGTGAAACATCGACATTATTGATGGAGACACCTACTGGGATAATTGCTGATCTTACTGGGAGAAGAAGAGCTATGGCGACTGCTTTTGCTTCCTATATATTATCGTTTATCATATTTTATCAATTCAGTTCGTTCTTACTTTTTATCCCTGCAATGCTGCTATTCGCATTAGGTGAAACTTTCCGTTCTGGCACTCATAAATCTATGATAATGGAACATCTAGACGAAGAAGAAATGTCGGGTAAAAAAGTTGAATATTATGGAAAGACTAGATCAGCCTCTCGTTTGGGTTCAGCTGTCTCAGCGATCCTTGCTGGAGTCATCGTTTACTACTTCCAGAATTACAATGTCATATTCCTCGTTACGATATTCCCTTATCTGCTTGCTTTCTTCCTGATGCTCAGTTATCCAAAAAGCCTTGATGGGGAACCATCGGGTGTTTCTTTTGAGAACACAATCAAACATCTGAAAGAAAGTTTTAGGCAATTTTTCGATCGTCCCGAACTCGGGAAGATGATGATAAACGCTTCGATTTACGATTCTTTCTTTAAGATATCCAAAGATTACCTGTCACCCATAGTGAATACTTTCGCAATCAGTTTACCTTTCCTGTTATATATCGAAAATCAGGACCAGCGAACTGCAGTAATGGTAGGAGTAGTCTATTTTTTCGTTTACATGAACAGTTTTGTCTCTTCTAGAAAGTCAGCTTCCTTGATGGAGAAGACGGGAAATATGTCTAAAGCTCTGAATCTCCTGTACTTCATAATGGCTTCTGCGTTTCTAGCTGTCGCCTTATTTCTTCACTTCGATATAGCTTTCCTTGCTATCGCTGCATTTTTCTTTTTCTTCACCTTATACAACCTAAGAAAACCTATGGTAGTTGGATATCTAGGTGATATAATAGAGCCAAACACTAGAGCGACCCTCTTGAGCGGGCATAACCAACTTCGCTCGATAGTAGGTATCGTGATAGCTCCAATACTTGGCTTTCTAGCCGATTCGTTCGGAATAAGCATGGCATTTTTCTTCGGAGCAGGAGTACTTATCTTCGTTGGTTTGATACTCCCAGTAAAAGAGGTGTCTAAACGGGTAAAACGCGATTAGTCTTGATTACAATCAAACCTGAACTTTGACCAGCCTGTATTCACGGAACGCTCTGACCACTTTCATGTAACCTTTCTCTCGGATCATCTCATCGAGTTCTTCATCACCAGTGTCAGCTCTAAGATAGGGAGTTTTCTTCAATTTTGTAGGGGTTGCTAATATGTAGATATTGTTCAATCCAGCTTTCTTAACTACATCTGGACTGATCTGCTGATTACCCCGTCCCAAAAAGAATCCTTGGTTACCTATCATGGAAACCACGATCTTGATCCCTGCAGCATCTTTTGCAGCCTCTAATATATCTTTTTCAGCCACGTCTAACTGTAAAATCTCTTTATTCTTTAAGATGTCAACACCTAATATCGTATGTCCAATATCCAAGATCTTCTGGATCTCTGCTGTTGTAGATCCGGGACCTAGAACAAAGATGTGGTCAGGATAGTATTCCATCTCTTCGATTATATAACTGGCGATATCGTACTTCATCTCGTCCTCTTTCACGGACCTGAAACTCTGTTTACCCAGCTGGATGTAATGTGGTTCGTAGATACTTTTGGCTTCACCGT